>NZ_JARVSI010000007.1:0-212800 GCF_030209255.1 Pseudomonas sp. CFBP2511
ACGACAGCTCGGAAAACCTTAGCGTACGATTTTTTCCGAATTCTCTAGGCTCCCCGAGTACAGGGTGCTTCATGGTGTTTCTCCTTGGGGCGCTTGCGGAGACAGGCCGCCAGCCGCTGGGCGGGAGGCTTCCGGTGCGCTGATGCGCTGGGGCGTGCCGTCGTAGCAGTCCAGTGCCAAGCCGAACGGGTTGTGCGAGGGGTCGACGTCCACCCGCGTGACTTTGATGGGGTAGCGCACCAGGGCGCGCTTGACCTGCTCGGCGCCGTAGTACTCGTCGGCGCTGATGTCCAGCGTCACCACCCAGTCGCGGTCGGAGACCACGCGCACGCGGGCGTTGGGATCATCGCCATAGCCGCGGCCAGGGATTTCATAGATGCCGCGCACGCGGTGCCGCAGTTCGCCCGTGCTGCGCCGGTAATCGAAGTCGGCACGCAGAAAGGCGTGGCAGGACGGTGTGAGGTACGGCGAAAGTGCGTGCAGGTTGCGCGGGTAGTCTTCCTCGCCATTGGTCGGCCAGCGATTCAATTGCTGGAACACGTAGAACGTGAAGGAGTAGACCGATTCGGGCGGGACCTCCCACCACTTGCGGGTGCTCCCCGAGCGCAAATCCGGTGGGACGTGGATCGTCAGGTCGCGCGGTGCGCTCCACCAGCCGCCGCCCATCACGAGGGCGAGGATCACCAGCGCGCCGGCGCCCAGTCGCAGCGTCTTGATGTGCGCCTGCAGGTGGGTGATCTCGTTCTTGAAGCGGCTCATCGCGCCCCCCTTGGCATGGACCTGCGGGTGGACCAGAAACCCGAGTGCGAGATCAGCGTACGGCCGCCCACCCAGTTGGCTGCGAGCGGATGGCGCATGGTGATCCGCCACTGCAACTGCCGGTATAGCCAGGTATCTGGCCGCCCACGCTTGAGTCGACGGAGGATGCCGCCGCCGATGAACACGCCGAGGGCCACGCCCAGGACGACGAACGTGGGCGCGAGTGCGATCGTGCGGAACACCCAGGACAGCGGCGCGCCGACCAGCAGGCCGGCGCCGCCGGACAGACCGCAGCAAATCCACAGCTCGTCGGCGGTGAGTCCACGCACAACAACGGGATGGCGGTTGAGCCGGTGCGGAAGGAACGTCACCGTCCCGTCGGCACGGACGTGCTGGTGTTCGGACATGGCCAGCCCCTTACAGGATGCCGGTGGCTTCGGTGAGCAGCCAGATGCCGATCACGAGCAGTACGGCACCGATGGCGACCGTGAGGCCGAACTGGCCCCAGGTCTTGCGACCGGTGTGGATTTCCGCGTAGGTGCCGTATGCGTGGTAGCAGACGCCGATGAACATCGACGCCACCACCAGCAAGGCCACGAGCATGATGATGTCGTAACCGTAATTGCGGATGGTCTCCATAATGCCGTTGCCGGTACCCCTGGTCGGGTTCTCCAACTGAGGCAGGCCCTGCGCGAACGACAGCGCGGGCAGCGCTGCGGTGCCAAGGGCCACCATGGCGCGTTGGGCAAGACGAGTCGTGAGGATACGGCTTTGCATGGTCAGTCCTTTCAGGTCAGGAGAGGAGGAAGAAACTCAGGACGAGGTACATCGCGACAAAGCGGATGCAGACGCCGAGGAACTGGCGCTGGTTGAGGCGGCTCTCCGACCACCCCACGTAGGCGGTTCGGATGGCCCAGACGCCCCAGACGAGCAGGACCGCAAACACGACGCCGACCAGCACGGTCGCCATCGCTGAAGGCGCGATGCCGCTGTTGGCTTGAAATGCCGAGATCTGGGCACCGTTCATGGCTCGCCCTCCGCGGTCGTCCGCGGCAGCTCGGTGCGCTGCTCGGTGCGGTAGTCACCGGCCAGTTCGGAGGAATCACGCGGCTGGGCACGCGATGGCGTGAGGTGGTCCTGGATGCCGACGCGCACGCGCGCCAGATCAGCCAGGAGACGCGGGTAGTCGAAGTGGTAGCGTTCGCCCGGTGTGATGGGGGTATGCGCGGCGCTGTTCGCGACGGTGCGCTCCAGGGCATCAAGCTGGCGCAGCGCGGCGACCAGTTCCTGGCGCTGTGCCGGAGATTCGGCCAACGCCATTGGGGACTGCCCCATCAAGAGGGCCGTCAAGAGAAAAGTGGGCACGCCGCGATGCGCGGCGCGTAGCCAAGTTGAAGCCACCATCGCGCCATTCCTGTGTGTTCAGCAATGGCTTGATCGTGGAGATCAAGGCGACTTCAGGCCGCAAACAATCGGAACTCGTGGGCGACCGGATTGATGGTCTAGAGGTACTTTTTGAAGCTCCCGGCGGTCAGACTCACAGCCCAGCCCAGCAAGGCTGCGCTGGGCAAGAGGATCAGCAACGGGTGCACTGAGATCGGCAGCGCGAGGTAGGTCACCCAAGGCAGCACGACCAGCGGCATCAGGCTCGCTTTTGCCCGGTGATAAATAAAGCCAGATTCCCGACCCGCACCGAATCGACGCACGTCGCGCCGCACCAGGCCGTCGATCAAACCAACGAATGCTGCCGTGAAGATCAGTGGCAGCGTGAGAACCAGGACCAGCAGACGCACGATGAAGGTCAGCATCGTGAAGGCAGCAGCGATCAGATAGCTCTCGGTCAAGACGTAGACTTGGCTAATGTAGTAGCGAAAGTTGCGCGTCTGTCCGTTGCTTGGCGCGTGGGCGCGCTCGGCGGTCTGGCTCATCCGTTCCAACAAGCCTGAGCGCACGAACACCCATTCGTAGCCGGTATCCACCAGCTCGTGCGCCGTGCGCCCCGGCTCCTGCACGACCATGCTGCGCGTGAAGTGACTGGAGAGGTGCCCCAGTTCGGACTGCAACATCTGCTGGGAGTGGCGCCATCCCTGGTCCTTCCAGAACAGGTGCATGCCGACACACTCCACGACGATCGAAAACAGCAGCGAGCCGATCAACACCGCGAGCAGCCGAAACGGTAGCGTAAGGGTGCCGACGATCAGGCCTTGGCTCTGGTTCTGCTCTCGTTGCGCGGTTGAGGCGACGTCTCTCATGGCGAGGCCTCGTTGCCGCTGTCATCTATCGCGCCGGCGTCGGCGATGGGCACAGCGGTGACCACCTCATCAAGCAGGTCGCCAGGCAAGGCCGCGTCCTGCATAACCGAAGAGCTGGTGTACTCCCACCACTGCGTGGCGTCGGTGTAGGTCTGACGCATGTAGCCCGCGAGCTGTTGCAGATCCTGCGGCATGACCTCATCGGGGGCAGGGGCAGGCAGCGGCATTCTGATCTTCCAGAGCTGACCGCCCTGCAGCAGCGCGAAGCACTGTCCTTTGGGCAGGCCGACCACGTGCGATGGCTCGATCATAGGCACGCTGGACATACTGATACGGTCCTGGGTGTTGGACGTGAAGTCTGTCGCGCCGCGAATGTCCGAACTGTCGGTGGCGCCCGAGACGATGGTGGTGCTATAGACCTCGACTTTGGGCAATTGCCGGGTCAGCAATTCAGCAGTGGCCGTCTCCCGGACCCGCAGCATGAACAGGTTGTTGAAGTTGCCGATAACCTGACCGGCCTTCGCGCGGTTGCCAATTCGGGCTTCAATGTCGGAGAGCGTCTGCGTGTAGGCGGTGACTTGCAGCCCGGCGCCGCCGCCCTTGTTGATGAGCGGTATGAACTCATCGCCCATCAGCTCGTTGAACTCGTCGGCATGGATATTGATCGGCACCAGCGCGCTCGCCGATGCATCCGGCAGGCCATCGTTGATCCCATGCTTGTAGATGTGCCCAGCAACCGATACCAAGTCGGAGAACATGGAGTTTCCGACCGCTGCGGCGACCTCGGCGTCGGACAACGCATCCAGGCCCACATAGACCACGGCACGCTTCCTGATCACCTGCATCCAATCGAAGATTGGCCGCGGGTCCGCCAGGTCTGAGTAGTTCGGCGCCAGGAGCTGCGCGATCTTGCCGCTGGTGAGCTTCTCCAGCAGAGGCAGAAGCGATGCGACGATCTTGTCGAAATACGTCTTGTCGTACCGGACCGCCGAGCGCAGGCCGTCGAGCACTGGATCGTAGTTGCGCGCCTGGGAGAGGTATTGCTCAAGCGCCACGACGCGCTTCTCGCGTCCGATCATGTTCCTCGGGATGTTCTTCTCGTTGAGCTTGGCCTCAATCTGGACGATCACCTCCCAGGCCTTGGGCTCGGTCTTTGCGAAGTAATGCTGGGCGTACTCGATAAACAGCGCGTCGATGTTGATGACGTGCCGCTGGATCAGCATATAGTCCGGGCGCTGTCCCAGCTCCACCAATGCCCGCGCGATGATGTTCACGAAGCGCCAAGCGAACTCGCGGAAAGCTGCGCTGTTGCCTTCACCAGAGAGCTGACCGGCAATGCGGGTGGCGACTTCCGAGATGCGCCCGAAGCGCCCCACGGCGTTGTAGCGCGCGGAAATCTCCGGCCATCCAAGGTGAAAGATGTAGAACTCGCCTTCGCGGCCCGCGCGTTTGGCCTCGACGTACATGCGCTTCAGGAGATCAGCATCGCCCTTGGGGTCGATGACGATGACGACTTCATGCTCGCCTGCGGCGTTTTTGCGGCGGATGTCCTGGGTAACGAACAATTCAGCGAGCCGTGTCTTGCCCACGCGCGTTGTACCCAATACCAGCGAATGCCCGACGCGCTCGCCCAGCGGCAGGCTGACGTCCACTTCCTCCGGTTCGATGCCATGCAGTCGCGGGAGGCCACCCACGGGCGGCAGCGGCCGCACCGGATTGAAAGGCACATCCCAGCCCGTGAGCCCAGGCAAGCGCGAAAGCGGAAACGGCGCGAACTCCAATCTTTCTTCCAGCCGCCTTGCCAGCCGATATGCAGGAGTCGGTTCAACGTAGCGGCGGAACTCCGGCCGGTACGTCTGCATCAGCCGATGAGTGTGTTTCTGCTCCCACAGAAAGCCCTTGCCGATGAAGAGCCGCTGCTGGCTGACCGGCACGTCCTTGCTCGTCATCACATAGCGCGGCAGGCGGCGGATGTTGCGCCGGTAGCGCAGTATGATGCGGGCATCGCGGTATCGAATCGCGCCGTAGGCACTGAATGCCAGCGCGCTGCCGACGCCCATGCCCGGACTCAGCGCAAGCGACCACGGGGCCACCAAGGACAGAAACGCGGCGCCTGCACACGCTGCGACGGTGTATAGCTCCACTGCTGGGCGAAGTAGAACTTCAACCGGCTGTTTGCCCGACATGGGTTCATTGCTCGATGCTGGTGGCGGTGATCAGCGCCGGGTAGTGCCGCAGGCCCAAGCGCTCTGCCAGGTCGTCGCCGGCCACGGGGGCCATTTGAACGCCGGGCGCTAATGCGCGTAGCCGCGCCAATGCCTGCACGGTCTCGACATTGACCACCAGGCCGACCGCGCCGCGCTCGTGCAACGAGGCCGCATTGCGCCGCAGCCAGTCTTGGGAAGCCTTGTCGTCGCCGGCGACCACGAAAGGCCGAAGGCCAGGGGCCTCGATCACTCGCCGCGCGACGGTGCCGGGCGTGAGCTTGGTGCTGCGCACCGGCAGCATCGCGGCCTCGTCTGCGGGGGTGGCGGGAACCTGGGGCGTCGGGATCTGCGGCCGGGCAGGGGAGTTGACACGCGGTTGGAGGTTCAGGGCTTCGTAGTACGGTAGCGCGGACGTGCCGCCACGGTCTTCGACCACGATCAGCGACTCACCGGCACGCGAGGTCAGCGGCAGACCCGCCAACAGCACGAGCAGGCCCTTCGCCGCGAGATGGGCCAGATGGGATTTCGTCATGGGGAGGTCTCCTGCCGCGCGGCGAGGACTGCGGTGGTTGGGCGCGTGCCCTGCACGCGCGCGAGGTGGCGGGACACGCTGCGCCGATAGCGGGCTGCGGGCTCGCCACCGGCGGGGCGGTGGTAGCGGCCGATCGCCACCAGCCAGTTTTCGCCGGGGGTGTGCTGCTCTTGCAGGATCTCGGCGGCGATGGCGAGATTGCGGTACGGGTCGAGCAAGTCGCACGCGCTGGCGTAGCGCTGCTGGTGGTAGCCGAGGTTAATCTGGCCCAGGCCAGCGTCGATGCGCGTGTGCGGCGTGGAGCGGATGGCTTGCTGCAAACCGGCGCAGGCGTCGGCGCGGGTCGCATAGCGGCGCGATTGGCCGGCGATGTTGAGGGACCACGGCCATGGGACGACGCGCCCGTGGCGCCGGATGCCGCTCTCCTGCAAGGCCACGGCGTAGAGCACCGGCGAAGGAATGCCGGCGCTCTGCGCGGCAAGCTGGTAGGCCGGCGGCGGCATCTCCTGGGCCTGGGCGGCGCAGGCGTACAGGCCCGCAGCTAGCACCACTGCACGCAGGTGCGGCAAGACGGGCATAGCGGCTACGGCTGAAGCTGCCATTGACCGTTCACCTCGCGCACGGCGGCCGGCAGATCACCGGTTAGGCCGAGTGACAGCCAGCGGCCGCCGTCGTGGTTGAGCGTGATGCTGCCGCTGCGCACTCGTGCTGGATCGATCTGCGCGCGCTTGGCCCAGTCGCGGATACGCGCGTCTTCCTGTCGGCTGCCGACCATGTACAGATCGAACTCGGTGCCCGAAGTTTGCAGGCGTTGCACGAGCTGCCCGCATGCGGCGCAGCCGTCCTTAATGAATACTGCCATGCGGCCGCTGCTGCGCACGGCGGCGCCTGGTTTGTCATCGGGCAGGTTCACGCGCTGCATGCCAGGGTTCAGCCGCTGCCAGGCTTCGTCGTAGGCGCGCTGGTACGCCAGCAGCTTCTCCACGCGACGCGCTTCGACCTGCACCTGCAACTCTGCGTAGCGCCGCCGCTCTTCGTCGGTGCGGGCCTCGATTCCCAAGGCCGATAGCGGGTCCAGGTTCGGTGAGTAGATGCCGAGTGGTCCCTCCATCAGCTCGCGGTAGCGCGCCCAATCCTGCGGTTGCAGGCCCCAGTCGCGCGCCACGCGGTCGTCCAGGATGCGGCCTGCCAGGGGCCGCTCCTGGTTGGGCATATTACGGGACTGAGCGGTGGCAGGCTGCTGGGCCGAAGCCGGCAGGTGCAGCGCTGCCAGCAGCGATAGAATGAGAACGGGACAGTGTTTCATCGCATGGTCTCTGCGTCAGGGAATCGCTAGGCGGCGGGTCTGCTCGCCCGCCTGGAACACGGCGGTATTTCCTTCGATGCCCTGCAAGCGCCACAGACCGGCCGCGTCGCCGGGCAGCAGTACCTGCACCTGGTCGGCGGTGAAATTCCCCTCGGCCGGGGCGACGGATACGCTTCGCTGGCCGGCACGCAGTTCAGCGCCTACGATGCGGAATGGCAGCGGGGCCAGCTCAGACTTGGCGGCAGTGGGCTTGCTCTGTGGGCGCGGCTTCACAGGCGTAGCCGAACGTGTCGTCGCCTGTCGTGTCTTGATCTGCTCGACCTCGACGCGCAGCGCCTGAAGGTCGTCCATGGAGGCAAGACCGAACAGCGTCTGCTCGATATGTGCGATGCGGGCGTCCAGGGCCTGGCGGGTGTCTTGCAGTCCTGCCGCCGTTGCCGCTGCCGGCCGCTGCTGCAAGGCTTGGGTGGTTTCGGTGAGCCCGGCGACCTGCGCTTGGAGGCGCTGCAGACCGGAATCGACCTGCTTGGGGTCGGTCAGGTCGTTCATCGCTTGATAGTTCACGGCAGTGAAGACGCTCAGGCTGATCAGCCCAAGCCAGAGCAGGCTTTGCACGACTACGGCGGCAGTCGCTCGCCGGGAAGGCTGCGAGGCGTTGTTCATGGTTGGCCTCCCGCGAGGGGAAACGTCTGCATCGCGTCGGTGGCAGGCGGTTCGGGCATCGGCGCGGTAGCGTCGCCGTGGACCTGCTCGAAGCAGACTTGGCGCGTGCGGTCATCCACGTGCAGCTCCCAGGACGGGCCGGCCAGAGTGAGCAGCGCATTGCGCAAGGTCATGGGGCCCAGATTCAGGTGCGCCACCGGCAGCGGCAGCGGGTATAGCTCGATCACGGCGTGCGCCGTCTCGCAAAGCTGGTAGCCGCTGCGCTTGAGCACGTGCCGGAGTCCGTCGCCGACCGTGGCGCGTGCATCTGCGGGCATGGATACATCGACGGTCTGCAGCAGCAGGTCGCGCTGCGCCGCCATCGGGGCCAGTTCCACCAAGGTGTAGCGTCCATAGCGCACGACCGGAATGAACTGCGGTGCCTCGAGTTCCGGTGCGGGCGAGGCTTCCTTGATGGCATCGGGCGCGTGCGGCGCCGCAGTCGTCGCGCAGCCGCCAGCCAGCACCGAACAGAGCAGGCCGAGGGTTCCCGCCAGCAGGCGGCGTTCGGGATGATGAAACCAGAGTGGAAAAGGGCACATAGCTCGGCGTCCTGAAACATCGAGCCCTCACCATCACCGCTAACGACGTGTGCAACAGCAAACAATGCGAATCACGCCGCGTCTGATTTGCCGGTAACGGTTAAAAAAAACGGCCCCGAAGGGCCGTAAGTGGAGATAGTCAGGCGGCGACAAGCTGTCGGGCCAACGCGACCTCGACAGAATCACCGTCCTGGTTCAGGACATCCAGCCCCGATTCGGGCACGTCGCCCGAGGTGGACTGCGATACCATGATCTTCTTGGCCATTAACTCCAAGCAGGTCATCTGCGATGAGCCGGCGTAGCCGAGATAGATCACTCGCACGGGTTCTTTCTGCCCGATGCGCCAGGAGCGGCGTGCCGCTTGCTGGAGCGAGTACACGTTGTAGCCCGACTGCATGAACACGATCGTCGGGAAGTCCAACAGGTCCAATCCCGTCTTGACGAGTTCGGGGTTGGTGATGAGCACATCGATGCCGCGGTCCAACTGCTCGGCGATCCAGTCTTCACGGCGGCTGGCATCTACGCTCGCGCGCAGCACCGCCACCTTGAAGCCTTCCTGCTCCAGCAGCACCTTCAGGCGTGACGTGGTGTCGCGCTTGCCGGTATAGACCGTGTAGGTCAGGACATTGCGCCTCTGCGCCTTCTCCTGCTTGCAGATGTCGATCAGCTCACGCTCCTTGGGGCTGATCTCGAACTCGTGGAACTGAGCCGGGACGAACGCCAAGGTGTCGCGCGTGCGCGGATGTAAGACGGTCTCCGACCGGAAGCAGCAATCCGGCCAGGCCAGCAGTACGTTGAGGACCACCCCCAATAAAGTCGTATCGCGTCGCGCCAGAGCCTGCTTCAGCTCTGCGGTCAGCCGACCCGCCAGGTCGCGGTAGGCCGCGACTTGTGCCGTGTCCATCGCGACTTCACGGAACTCCTCGTCATACGGAGGCAGGACGTTGCCACCGATGTCCTTGAGCTTGAGGAAGACCGTGAACGGCAGGATGCAGCGCAGCACGCCCTTGGGGCCGAAACCTGGGGCCTTGACCGTTCTGACACTGACTTTCGAGCCTTTCGCGGTCTTGTGCGCCGTACCTGTGCTTTCCGAATAAATATCCTTGAGGACTCCGTGGTCCCTCATGAACGCCATCGCGGCCGAGGCCATGCTGCCGCTCGTGGACGGGCGGTAACCGTCTTCGATCATCCGCCCAGGCAGGGCGCGGAACAGCAGGTAGAACAGGTCGTCGCCGTAGCCGCCCATCAAGGTGCCGGTGAGGAGCAGCGTCTTGCGCGCCTTCGCCGCCAGCACGCCCATGGCCTGGCCCTGGGCACTGCCGCCGTTCTTGTACTCGTGCGCTTCATCAGCGATGAGCAGGTCGAACGTGCCTTGCGGCAGGTAGCGTTTGATGAACTCGGACGGTTGGTAGCCACCCTCGCCAAACCCGAACTCCATGTTCGCCATCGCCCGTTCCATGCGGGTGGCTTGGCGGTCGGAAAACACCAGCTCACCGTTGCCGTCCATGAGGTTGATGAACTCATGCACGTTGTCTCCCAACATCGAGGCGAGGAAGCCGTCACCGAAGCGTTTCATGAGCTTCTGCGCGGTGACTTCCCCGATCGTGGGAATCCGTTTCAAGGCTTTGAGGACGGCCGAAGACTGGTCGCTACCGGACAGGCTTCTCGGGCGGATCAGCGTCCACAGGGGTGCGGCGCAATGGCTGCACTTCCTGCGGTACTCCTCGGCGTCGAGTTCGATCGGATTGACCGGCTCGCCGTCGAGGTCTGTGATGACATGGCCGCAGTCCGGGCAGGCTGCCACGTCGCCGTGGCGGGTGCGCCGCCGGGTGAAGACGGGCCGCCAGTGGAAGCCCATCCGCATCCGCACACGCCCCAGGACGAAGAACTCCTGGCCCGTGGGCTGCACACCCAACTGCTCGCGCAGTTTGATAAGTTTGACCAGCGTGTCGGGGCCGTTGAGTACCCAGACCCTGGCGCCGGCCACTGTCTCCTGGATCTCGCGCCGCCACTTGTAAACCAGATGCGGTGGCGAAAGAACCAGGGTGCGGCGGTAGCCCTCGGCGTTGAGAACGGCGGCCGTGGCGATGCCGACGGTCGTCTTGCCGCAACCCATCTCGCCGTTGACGATCGCGGCGCGTTCGCCACGGTCGATCAGCAACTCGGCGGCGGCATGGACGACTTCCGCCTGGGCCTCAAACAGTTTGCGCTTGAGGCTGGCGACGATGAGCTGACGGCGCGTTTGCGGCTGACCCGTATAGACCGGCGGGTTGGCGCGATTGAGGGAGTCGAGCAGTTCGTCGCCGAACTCACCAACGAAATCCTGAAGGCTCAGGGTCAAAGGGGAAGATTCCGCGTCGAGCAGTTCGCTCTGCACGGGCGTGGCTTGTGCAGCAGTAGATTCAAGATCGAGGGACATGGTGATGCTCCACAAAAAAATGGGGCATGCACCACCCCCAGCGGGGCAATGGCATGCCCCGGGTGGGAAGATCAATCTCAATCGGCACACGGCCGACTGTGGATGGAAAACGCAGGCGCTGGCGGCCTGCGGGGGAAACGTGCTCAGTCCTAGGACGGCAGCACAATGAGGGTGAAATGGCGTTTCTCATCGGTGACGATGCGAATGCTCAGATCAGGGCTGACCAAGTAGCGCGATTCCAGCAATGCACCCGATTGCAGTGCGATGCAGTTGGCGTGCCACTGCTCCTCGGTAACATCACCCCAGTCGCCACGGACGTGGCGACGAAAGTACGGAAGCGGATCCAGGCAGCCCGCGCGAACCAAGCGGTCGATGTCTGCGCTGAGGACGAGTGCGCCGGGGGTAAACAGCAGCTCCCGGCAGTACGTTTCGATTCGATGTGATGCCATGGGCTCTTCCTTGAAGAAACTTTGAGCCACGACCCCCTGGCGGAGTGAAGTGGCTCCGTCAGGTGGACGGGATGACGATGTACTGCCTTCAGATCATGTCGCGCTCTTCGGAAAGCTGGACCACCGTGGTCTGGTGGTCTTCGCTGGTCTTGACGATCAGCACCAGTTCCGGCGTGATCCGGTAGGAGGAGATCATCAGGTTGTCCTGTTGGAGTGCGACATCGTTGGCTTGGCCGGTCGCCTCGTCGATCTCTCCCCAATCGCCGCGCACATGGCGCTGCACATAAGCCAAGGGATCGATGAGGCCTCTGCGGGCCAGCCAATGCACCTTCTCGCTCAACTGCAAGGAGGCCGGTGCGAACAACGGTTGCTTTTGCGGCGCACGCCGCTGGAACAGACGTGAGAGCATGGTGTTTCTCCTTTGATGAAGTGCAGCGGGACGTCAGGCGTCCGGGGATTAGCGAATGGTCAACACCTCGCCCCGTGTCGGGGAGCCAGGCGTCATATCCCATGCGCGGATGACGGGGACGAACTTGTCGGTGAGGATCCGGGTTTCAGCGATGCAGCCGTCGTCGCGTTCGGTGAATTCCCTCTGGAGCGTCTTTTCCTTGTGGGTGTCACCTTTGACGACGAGCAGGCGCCCTGTCTTGGAACGCACCACGCCGGATATCGCGCCCGCGGCCAGGGCCAGAGCGAGATGCCAGTGGGAAAGAGCACGCGCCGGTGGACGCAGCAACTGCTGCGCGGCCCCCAGGTGCGTGTCCAGCGACGGCCAGAGGCCTTGGAGCCGACCAACCTCATCGGCGAACTGCTCCGGCTCCATCGTCACGCGGAAAAAATGCTCCGGCTCGGCCAGACTGGCGGGGACGATGTAAGGCAGAAACGGCCATTCGCTTAGCAGCTCCTCGGCTTCGACTTCGCCAAGCCCAACCTGCAGCAGCAGATTACGCATGGCCTTGACGCCATCCGGCGCCTGCTCGCGCTGGCGCATCCTGCGGCCGAAGATCACCACCTGCTTGAACTGCGTCTCCACTGCTCGGTAGATCCGAAGGTCCGTGTAGTGACGCGTCAGCCAGCCGACCAGCTCCGCGTCGAGCACATAGCTCGGAACGATGAAGACCAGCACACCGCCGTACTGCACCAGCGACAAGGTTCGCTGATAGAACAGCTTTTCGAGACGGGCGCGGCCCTGGCCCTGGTAACCGATGTTGCCGTTGACGTCCTTGGACAGGTCGCCATATGGAGGGTTGAGCCAGAGCAGCCCGAAGGACTGCTTGGAAATCATCGTGTCCATCAGGTCCGCGTGCAGGCAGTGATCGACCAGGCCGCGGGCATGGTGCGCCCGCTCCGCGTCGAACTCGACAGCGAATGCCTTGGCCTGCTCGCGCCCGAGAGCATGGGCGGCTTCGGCGATCGCCACGCCTTCGCCTGCGCAGGGATCGAGGATGCACATCGGACCATCGCTGGGCATCAGTGCGTTGAGGGCTCTTTCGAGCGTGGGTTCATCCGTGGGGAAGTACCCGGTTTTCACGAAATTGCGGGCTAGCCGCGGGAACATGAGGGCCATGGAAATCTCCTGGTTGGCGGGGATGAATGACGGAACCACGCCAAGGCGTGCTCCACGGGTGGGTCAAGCCGCTACCGCTTCCGGCGTAGAAATCTTGGCCGGATGGGCATAGGCGGTGAGCACATCACTGCGGATCAGGGAGCCCAGCGCCAGAGTCAGCGTCGGCACGTCGATGGCGAGCCGATGGCCTTCCAGCGGCCCGAGGGCGAACGGAAGGCGGGCCAGCATCTCGCGGGTTTGCAGCAGTTCCAGCACGGTCTCGCGCCAGTGATCGAGCAGCGGCAACGGGCAGGTGTCCCGCACTAGCATCCACAGGCGGTCGAGCCGGTGGGCGCTGTCGCGTGGCAGCAATGCCAGCGCGCTGGCGTTGGCTTTGTCGGGCTTGACGCAGCGCCGGTCGAACAGCCACACGTTGGAGAGAGAGCCGAACCGCGTTCGCCGATAGGCGCGCGTGACGCGTTTTTCCAGGCGATCGACGTTGCCGATGAACATCGGGACGCTGCCGCCCTGGTCAGTGATGACGTGGAACTGGTCTAGTCCCTGCTCATCGCGCCCGAGGGTCAGGCGAGCGAGGAACTGCTGGACGGCGGTGTCTCGCGCCCATATCGACAGGAAGATCAGGTTGCCCTGGTCATCGCCGACGCAAGCGTCGGCCATCACGTCCGGGCATTCGTCAATGCGGTACAGCGTGGTGGAAGAAGTGTTTATAAACATGGTGGTGTCCTCGGATGAGCGGGGACAGCACCGCCCGTGGGGCAGGTACTGCCCCACGGGGTGGAAGAAAGTCGCTCAGTCCGGCTCGAACTGCCGAGTGTGCGGCTATGAAACTCACTGCTAGTTCTCAGTACGAATCGCAACCGGCCGGGCAGTAACCCAGTTCGATGCCATGCGAGCAGTAGCCGTTTTCAGCATTCCAGTCCTGGGCTTCCTGCCGAGCGGCAGGTGTTGCGTAGTCCCATTTCTGAGCAATCTGCAAGGCCTGTGCGCGCTGTGATTCGGGCAATCGACCAACTTGCGTGTCGATTGCCGAACTGAAGCGTTCAACGTAGTAGTCGTGAGACAGACCGCAACCTTTCATGGCTTGTGCGGCTGCCGTCTCGCAGAGAGCCCGCCACGCGGATTCATCCAGCGCGCAACGGGGTGTATCGCAAGTGATAATGGACATGAGACCTCCAGGAAAAAAACCGGGAGCCTCCCCGCATGGGGAAGTAACCCCCGACGGGTGGATGAAGGACACCACGGATGCGGTGCTTGTGATCACGCAGGTTGCAGCTCGGCCTGTCGGCTCCACTCTTGCGT
Organism: Pseudomonas sp. CFBP2511; assembly: GCF_030209255.1. Taxonomy (NCBI): domain Bacteria; kingdom Pseudomonadati; phylum Pseudomonadota; class Gammaproteobacteria; order Pseudomonadales; family Pseudomonadaceae; genus Pseudomonas; species Pseudomonas sp. CFBP2511. The sequence continues at coordinate 14,035 of NZ_JARVSI010000007.1, forward strand.
CTTGAAGTCCAGCGCGAAACCCAGCTCGCCAAGGCGGGCGATCTGCGCGCGCAGGGCGCGGCGGTCGATGGTCGAATCAAGCTTCACAGATTCGCCCAGCGGCCACAGCCCGCCGAAAAGCGTGGCGTCCGGATCTTCGGTGCTGCCGGGGGCGGCAGACGTATCGAGCGGCTGCGCATCCACACCGAACGGCGTGGTATCGACCAGCGGGTCTGCCGATGCCTGCACGGGGGCAGGTTTGGCGGGCCGGGATGCTCTGGCCGGGGTTGCCACCGGCTGCGTGCCCAGTTCCTCATCGAGGGGATCGACGTCATGGGTGGCGAAGCTGCGTGCTTCGTCACAGCTCAGTTTATCGATGCCGTTGAGCGTCATTCCGTCGAGGCTGGCGCGGATCTCAAATCGCATGCCGCCGCCGACCGGGTAGGACTTCGGGAAAATGTACCTGATGACGAACTCCCCGTCGTATTTGCCTTCGGGGTACTGCTCTAGTTCAGGGTCCTTGACCTCGAACACACCAAGATGTGTGGAGAGGCGACCGACCGGGAACGGGCCGTTTTTACCGCGGATGATGCGCAGTGTGAGCTGGCCTGGGACGACGATGGGCGATACCGATCTATCGGGCACCGATGTGACTGCCATGATGGCTCTCCTTTGAGAAACTAGGAAAAAGCGGCAAGGCCCCGTGAGGGGCCAAGCCGGATCAGAACGAAGCAACCAATGCAGGCTCCTGCTCCTCGACTGCACCTTCGGACTCGCGCTCGGCGGACTCGATAGGCTGGTCGGAAACGGTGTCGGCGGCCGTGTCGATGACGTTGTCGGCTTTGGGCGCGGATGCGTCCTCCGCCGGCGGCGCCTTGGCTTGCGTCTGGCTCGTCGGATAGACCTGGGTGCCGTCGATCTTGATCAGACCGATGTGAACCAACGTCGATTCAAGGCTCGCGGCAGGTTCCCCAGCGTGCTCGCCCTTGGTGCGGATGTACGGATCGATCTTCATGTCGTTGAGACGGAAGGCGATCAGCACCTTGCGATCCCCTTCGATGGCCTGCACGCATCGGCGAACCAGATGCTCGGCTTCAGGGGTGGAGACGATCGTGTCGAAGTACCGATACTCCGGTTCATCGACAGGTCCGGCCAGCGCGGCGATGGAGCACGACAGGAACGGATCGCCATCCTTGGGGGTGACGTCCTTCGGACGGTTGAGGTAGCCGATGCCGCGGGTGATCAGCTCGTGCTGTTTGATCGAAGCCAATTCGTCCCGTTCAATCAGCTCGGCCTTGAGCAGTCGCGCCTTGAGGGACGCTGCGGCCTTGCCCTGGTGCTCGCCCTTGTCGCGGATGTACGCATCGCCCCATAGGTCGCCGAGGCGGAAGCGCACCAGCGGGCGCTGCTTGGGATCGTCAACGCCGATGTAGCGCTGAACGAGCTTCTTGGCCTCGGCACCCGAGACCTTGACATCGAAGTAGCGGTAGCTTGGGTCCCTGGCGGGGCCGACCAGCGCGGCGATGGTGCATGCCAGGAAAGGCTGCGCACGGCGGCCGCCCCTGACGGGTACTTCACGAGCACGTTGCAGATAGCCGATGCCCGAGGTGTGCAGATCGAAATACGATTTCTCGTTGGACGTGGTGTTCATGGTGATCTCCATTGGGAAAAGCGGAGGCACACCAAGCCACGCAAGCGGGGAAGGGTGCGTAACCCCGCGATGGGTTGATAAGGCGAAAGCATCCGCCACCGGACAGGCCGGTGGTCGCTCGCAGATGGATGCGGTGCGAGCTGGCTCGGTCACGCAGTGGGAACTGCGCCGCAACCTCGAAGACCGATGGTTGCCTGGCATGTTGCTGACAACGTCAGCAGGCATGGGGGCAGCATGGCCGGGCCTCATGTGTGGAGCAGCAATGAATCGGTAACCGAGCGCCTCCCTTTGTCCACGGCGACCAACGTCTGCCACATCAGTTACAGCGGTAGAGATGACATAATCAGAAAAATATTAATAAAATTGGCGGCTCCAACTGTGGATCGCAACACCAACGGTTGTGAAGTGGTGCAGGCCACCAGACCTGAACGACTTCACCGCCAAGTGGAGTTGCCCATGTCATCCCGCCGCCTGGATCTGGCAGAACGATACCGTCTGCATGCGTTATATGAAATTTGTATGTCGATGCGGGCCATCGCCGGCGCAGTGCCGCGTGCGCCCAGCACGATCAACCGCGAACTGCGCCGCAACCAGCACGCTTCGCTGATCATCGGCTCATTGCTGCCTGCTTGCAGAGCGATTTCTATTTTGCAGATCCGTGCTGCGCATAGCAGCGAGGAAGCAACGAAAATGCCAACGGGTTGACCCGCCAGTACTTGCCACGACAGACCGATTTCAGCACCATCACCAATGCGCACCTGCGGTCGATTGAGCAGCGGCTCTACAATCGTCCGCGCAAGATGCTCGGATTCAAAACGCTCCTTGAATAGTTGGAACGTGGTGTGGTCCCGCATCGTTGGGGGATTTTCTAAAGTTGTGGTCAGTTACATTTTCGGTAAAGTGATGCGGCGTGAGCCTCATTCTTGAGTACTCATGGCTACTATGCAGATGCTCAAGCGCAACACCCACGTTCGAGCGGAACAGTTGGTACAGACGCTTCACCGCACCCTCGGACCGCTCCGTCCGCTTCTACAAACCGACTATAAGCTACCCGCCATGCCGAGAACCGCGCATCGCCTAATCGCGTTGCCAAAATGAATAACCGCTTGTCTTAACCTACAGAGGAAGCTCGTTTTGCATACCGCCATCAAAATCGTCGCCATTAGCAGTCTTGCCCTTACGCTTGCCGCGTGCGGCAGCGCCAAAGACGCTAACAAGAGCAACTTTAGCAAGGCCATCCAGGCGTACCTGGACACTCAGAAGGGTCTGTGCGCTGCGATTCCTGCAAAGGGCTTGCCGTTCACCCTGGCGAACCAAGATATGATGGGCGGCCAGAACAAGAAGCGCGCCGATGCGCTGGTCGATGCGGGGCTGCTGACTAAGCGAGACACCGAAGTCAAAGCCATGTTCGGCAACAAGATGGAGCCGGCCACCGAATACCAAATTACTGATACCGGCAAGAAATTTCTCGTCGCCAACGGTGCAAACACGCTGGCTGCACAAGATGCCTTCTGCACCGGCAAGTACACCGTCGTGGAAGTGGACAACTTCACCGAACCCAGCGACATGATGGGCGTAAAGCTGTCGCAGGTGAACTACCGCTACAAGGTGGACGGTGCAGATGACTGGGCCAAATCGGAAGTCATGCGTGCCAATTATAAGAATTTTGCGGAGCAGACTCAGGGAGATGTACAGGCCAAGGCGGCAGTCATCCTGACCAACGATGGGTGGATGCACGAACGCCTGTTCAAGCGTGGATAAATAGCTCTGAATCCATTCAGAAAAGAAAAGCCCTTACTCAATGAGTGAAGGGCCTTTTTTCTTCTGGAATACTGCATTAATGCCTGGGCCGGTCCGGATATTCGCTCACTCGGGACATTGCCGACCGCTCGATCGCAAATCTGACTCAGCAAGCCGCGCTATGCGGAAGGCACTACCTCCAGCGACAGATGCGTGGCGGTGGCGGACAGTATCAGATCGTCTGCGGAGTGCAGCATGCGATTGAATACGCCATCCTTCGGATCGAAGTACTCCGCGAAGTCGTCGCCGCCTAGTTCGTCGCGCGCCAGTTCCCACCAGTTGTCAAACGGATCGGTGTCCGGGTTGCAGCCGACGGCATAGGCCAGCAGCTTCACGCGTCCACCCGGGCGACGCTCCCCGTGCTCGGCAAGGAAGTACACGCCTTGGTCCTTGACTAGGATGACGCGGCATTGGTTGGCGATCGCCTCCGTCAACACGGGGCGCAGGTCGGAGCCTTTGAATCGCAGTGACATGGTTGAAATCTCCTGTGTCGGATAGATAAAAGGCCCTCCACCCGAATGGATGGAGAGCCTGTGGGGCACATGGACAGAAGGGCTGTAACGCCGTGACGGCGGCTCGGATCAGCCGAAGAACCGTCTGGCTTCGGTGCGGGGCGTCATGCCGGCAGCGCCTGGCGTGGTCGAGCCGCCTTCGCTTTGATGACACTCACGTCGATCAGGCGCCAACGCCCGTCGTCGATGAGTTGCTCTAGCACTTCGCCGAGCATGTCGAAATGCACTTCGTCATGCCGATCGACCAATTCGCCGTCTCGGTGCAGCTCCACCACGTAGGTATCCCCCGCGCGGTCGTACAGCACCTTCACCTGACCCTCGAACTTCGCGGTCGAGACCGTGAAGGTGATCGCCGGAGGCGTCTCGATGATCTTGGACGGCTTCGGATCGACCCAGGAGAAATCGCGAGCGCCCGCATCGACCAGCATATGGGTAATGCGTCGGAAGCCATCGGGCGCCGGCATTTCCTCCAGTTGCTCGATGAGCTGGCCCAGCTCCATGCACTGCGGCGTGGGGATGGGAAGCTTGGCCTGCGCGGATCCAAGAAGGTGCGTCTTGACGGTGTAGGGGACGCCGTCCGACGTCATCTCGGTGCGTACTTCCGGAGTGTCCGCGCGCAGTCCGTCGAAACGGCGCCGCGCGTAGGGTTGGACATGCACAGTGGCGCCTTCGGTGGGAACGACGGTCACCAGTTTGGGATCGAGCACAGCGAACTCGCTGGGCTTGAGCTTGACGACGATGGTGTCGTCCGTCACCACGACCACGCGCCCATCGAAGGGTAGGGGATCGATGGCGAAGCCCAATGTCGAAGACTGCGGCTGATCATCGAACACGCGGTACTTGAACGACCGCACGTTGCGAGGGACATGGCCTGCGACAAGCGAAGGCATCATGGATTTGACGAGGGAACGGTCCATGGGAAATCTCCTTGAGGAACAAACAAGGGATTCCCCGCCCGCAAGGGAGAGGTCCCTTGTGGGTGGCGTTGATGGACGCGGACGCGTCCTTGGAATGAAACGACCTGTGCGGTTTCCCGCACTTGCAGCCTTGAAGGTCTCGGCTGCCTGGGCATGTGTCGGCAACGCCGACGAACATGGGGAAAGGATGGCCCTGGAGTGGGCTACCTGCTCGCAGGAAACGGCACGTTGCCGCACCCATATTCCTGCGCGACGGCAAGAAAAAAGCCCCTCGAAAGGGGCTGGTGGTGGGCAGGCCTAGTACACGAAGTAGTGTTCGCGTTGACGCGGGAAGAACACGTGCTTCCACGTGTCGCCGCTTGTGTTGCCACCGTCGAACACGACCATTTCGTAGTCATCAATGTCGGCGTCCACTAGGTCGGCGCTGGCGATTTGGCGCATGTGCAGCGTGCCGCTCATGCGCGCGAACACCAGGATCTGGCCGATGGAGTCGTGCTGGTTCATGGCGTTGACGCAGGCTCCAAGCTGGTGCTCGAAGTCGGATGCGGTCGCTCACGGGCGTGTTCGTCTCGACCGTCTTCCTTAGTGCCGGCGGGCGCGTAGCGCTCTGGGCATGTTGCTGACCGAGTTCAGCGGAACATGGCGGCAGCGTCGCACCAGCCCACTCCGGCGGCCATGGGAAATCTGTACTGGCTCATCGCCCCATTGTGTCTGGGGTATTCGCTTCAGTTGTAATCCGGATAGTCCCGGCGCACCCGCTCTTCCACCGCCATAGCGAGCGGATGCGGCGGGCACTCGGGCAGCTTGCTCAGGATGGCCCACGGCGTGTCGATCAGCAGATGGCCAGTATCGAAATGTGGCAGGCCGTCGCGCTGGCGCAGGGCCTGCACGGCAAGCAATTCGGCGGGGTAAACGCCATTGAAGCTTTCATCGAACTCATAGGTATTGCGCTCGGTACTGTCTTTGCTGCGGGTGATATGCCAGTCGGCCGCGGCCTGCATCGCGGTCTGGAACACCGCTGCGTCGGTGCTGCGCCACTGGTCGAGCACCGCCTGATACTCGGGGATCAGCGGATGCACCGGTTGGTAATGGGTGGGGATGCCGAAGGCCTGCGCGAACAGGAAAATCAGGAAGGCGTCGTTGGTGCCTTTGCCCCAACCCTCGCGACGCCACTCGTCCGGCTTCAGGGCCTGGTCCTTGTGCGCGACCTGGATCAGGAAGCGGGCGCCGGCCTCGGTGGCGTCCCATTGCGAGAGCATCGCGGTCGCTGCCACTTTCATGCTTGTCCCGAACGACAGCAACGGTTGCCGCTCGGTGGTCCAGGCCAGGGTTACGGCGGCTTCGAAACGAAATGCGATGGAGCGCATTGCCACTGCCCAGCGCAGCGGCTGGGCGAGTTCGTCCAGTCGGCCCTGGCCGCTGAGGGCGCAGGTTTGCATGGCGTAGGTGTGACCGGCTTGGCCTAAATCCAGCCAGACCTCGCCTTTCAGGATACCAGTTTGCGCCAGGCACCCTTCGATGCGTTCCAGATATTTCGTCGGCCTGCGATCCGTGGTGAGCGCCCACTCAATCCATCTGTCACAGGACTTGAATAGCTTCTTCAGCGAGGGATGCCATACTGGCAACTGTTTGTCGCTCTTGCCTGCCGCCATTAACTCATCCTCGGGCCGCGCTGGGCTTGGTTCTGCTGTTCTGTTTCCTGGGCCAGCGCCTGTTGCTGATTGAGCTGCTGGACCTGAGCGAAGCTCTCGGACACCGGGCGCTGTGCGGCATGCTCCGCTTCGACGTGGACATGGAAATCCGGGCCTTTCTCGCCGTGCGGCGAACTGACCGCGAAAACGCGTGGCGCATCGGCGCTGCCGCCAATGCGCACCGAATCCAGGGTCTTGCACAGCGCGTCGGCTTTATACTCCTGCAGCAGGCTTGCGGCAATGTTGTGGCTCTGCCCCTCGTTCCAGCGGCCGTCGCGCTGCACCGTGCGTAGCATCTTGTCGAACACCGCATGGTCCGGGTGGCCGGCATCGCCAGGGGTCAGCATGGTCTGTTTCGGTGCTGTGGGCTTGACCCATGGGTCAACCTTGCGTTCGATCTGCAGGTGCGGCGAGTCTGGGCTGCGACTCAGATTGAGCCGCACCCACGTGACGTTGATGTTCTCGGCCTCGGGGCCGATCTCTCTTCTTATGCCATCGGCTATGTCATTCAATCCGGGAATCGTGTTTTTCGGATCCCAGTGCTTTTCCGCACGGATCGCCAGGTCAATTCGCTTGGCCACGAATTCTTCCGGATCCCCATGTTGCGCCGGCGCGATCCCCTTGGCCGAGGTCTTGATCTCGAAGAACTCCAGATCACCGTCGGGGTTGCGGCCGACCAGGTCGATGCCGTGGCCGGAGCGGTTTTTGATCGCGACGATGTCGCTATAGCCTTGCTTTACCAGTTCGTGGGTCTGGATGGCTTCGCCGATGTCGCCGAGCTGGCGCGTGGTGAGCCGGGTCAGGTCCACGCCCTGCGTGCTGTGGTCTAGCGCAGTCGGGAAGTCGATCCTGCCATCGAAGACATCCTGGTTGCGCTTGAGGATGGCGGTGAGTTCGCGCGGTGCCAGTTCGCCGCTGCGTAGCAGGCCTTCGACATTATCAGTGGCGCGGGCGGCGCGGACCAAGTCGTCCAGGTGGCCGTCCTGGCGCGCCTGGCCGACCAGCCCGCGCAGCAATTGCTGCGCGCCTTCGCCCGCCGCACCGCCGCGCTGCGCGGCCTGGCCGACTTCTTCCAGCGCTTCGGCGTAGGCGCCGGCGCGGCCGGGCAATGCCGCGCCCCGCTCGGGTGCGAGTTCGCCCGCGTCGCGCGCGCCGGTGCCGACGCGCTCGGCACGGGCGGCATCGGCCAGACCCTCGCTGGCTTCGCCGGCTGCGCGCGGGGCGATGTCCTCCATGATTCGCGCGGCCTTGCCGAGCTTGCCCAGTTTACTGGCCGGGACCAACGTGGCCAGGATCTCCACCCCAGCCGCGCCGGCTGCGCTGCCGACATATTCGTGCTCGCGGCCTTCGCGTTGCGCCTGCGCCAGCCCCTGCTGCCACTGCTGCAGCGCCTGGGTGGCGGCGCTGCGGGCCTGGTCGATCGGCTTGTGCGGGTCGGCGACGACCTCGGCCGCATAAATACGGACCATGCCGACCACCACATCGCGATAGTTCGGGTCGGTGACCAAGCGCGTGCCCATGCGCACCAGGTCGACGGTATCGCCGAGCGTGGACACGGCATGTCCCGCCCCGCCAGTGACGAAGCCATAGCCTTGCTGCACATTGCCGACCAGATTGTTGCCGGCCTGCGCTTCGGCGCGCAGGCCGGGCAACACGCCAGGAGCGGCCGCAGTGTCGCGGGTGCTGCGTTGCGCGGCGGCCAAGCCGTCACTGACCTGGGTATCGGCCCAGCGCACTGCGGTGCGGGTACTGTCATAGGCCTGGCCGCCGACCTCGGCCGCCTGCTCGCCCAGCCGTTCGAGCCATCCGTCGCTGAGGTTGGCCTGGTCCAGCGCGTCGGCGAAACGCTGCCGTTCCTGCGGCGTATCCAGGCGCTGGTCGATGGCGGAAAAGAGCGTGGTGCGGTCGAAGGCGGTAAAACCCGGCGAGGCCGGCAGGGCGCGCACCAGTGCGGCCGCATCTACGCTACCCAGACCTTGATGCTGCAGGATTAGGCGCTGCGCTTCGTAGGCCAGCGGATCGACGCGGCCCTGCGCGTCGGTCGCAGCCAACAGGGCAGCGATTTCGGTGGTGCTGGCCATGTGGCTGTCTCCAAGCGTGTGAGCTGTGCTCCTTCGGCCACGGTTTTAGCGCGGCGGGGCCAGCCCTGCAAGTTCCACTGTAGCGTCTGACCCAAGCAGCAGATCAAGACAGTCAATATCCTGCTAATAGCCCAAGGCTAGTGGCGCTGGGTGATGGGGAAAAAAATATGAGGAACAGGGCCTTGCGGGCGCATGTTCCTCATTGGGGGGACGAGAAAGTAGTGGTATGCCGGAGAGATGCTCACCAGCCGCTGTAGTTCACCAGCAGATCGGCGATGATCTTGCGGCGTTCCAGGTCGAGACCGTCGAAATCCGACAGCCCGTGGAACTGGCAGCGCTTGAGCATGGCACCGCCATCGCGCGCGTTGTAGAAGCTGACCATGGCGGACAGGAACATGCGTTCCCCGCTGCTCAGGACGCCGAGGGCGTCGTTGATCCGCAGCACGTTGGGACGCAAATCCCATTTGCTCTTGGCCTGGTTCAGGCCTTCAGGGGTGCCCTCGCCGAACCACTCGGCGCCAGCGATCTCGACGCCACGCTTCCACGCCTCGAAGAAGGCTTGGGGCGCATCAGCGAAATGCTGCACTTCCTGCATGATCTGACCGACGATTTCCAGAGGCAGATGTGGGTTCATGATGTGGCTCCTCTAGTTGGATCAGGGATTGGCCAGCTGGGACCAGCCGCCACTTTCGAGGACACGTTGAGCCGCGGCGTAGCTGCGGAAGTACTCGCGAGATTCCCGCGAAACGGGTCCCTCGCTATTGCGTGTGCCGATGTAGTGGCCTGCGGCGCTCTGCAGGACTTCGAGCGGCAGTAACTTGCCGCAATAGATCAAAGCCAATTGGCTGAAAGAGGCTTGCTGGGACATGGATAGGCTCCTAGGAAAAGCGGGGCCCTGTCCCTAACGGGATGGCAGCTCCCGCTAGCGGTTAAAAAAAGCACCGGCATCACGAGGACGCGCGTCCGCAGACTCGATGCGATGGCGGACTGGCGGGTAGCGCGGAGAAACTCCGCGGCAGCCTGGAAACCCTGGCTGCTGGCATGGTGCTGACGGATCAGCGACACATGCGGGCAGCTTCATGTGCGAGGCGAGCCACGTCAGCCGAGAATCGGAACCCGGCACAGCCCCGATTGGCGAAAGTGGAAAAAAAGAAAGCCCCGCAACACGTGCGGGGCTGTCAGGACGGTGCGTGATGCTGGATCGCCGGAGGGATGCGGATGCAGATGCGAACTGGCGGGTGGCATGGGTGCAACCCACGGCAGCCTCGACACCCTGGCGGCTGCCGACATGTCGGCAATACAGGAACGAGAATGGCGCGGCCCGTTGGCGGCGTCGTGCATCAATCCGAAGCGATTGATCCCATCTTGTGCAAGCACTGCACCAGCCGCTGGCCTAGCCAGGCGACGCACGGCATGGCCATGGAGTTGCCGATTGCCTTGTAGCGCGGCGCGTCCGCAGCCGGCTTACCGCGATACGGAACCAGCGTGTAGTCGTCGGGCATGCCTTGCAGACGTTCGCATTCCACGGGCATCAACCGCCGTACCCGCCACTGCGACCAGCCCCTTGGAATGGGGTCATTCCAGTCATAGCGGAAATGCGCCTCGTGGTCAGGCGCCAGCACATGCCCATTGGCCCCGCTGCCCAGTTCAGCAGCCAGACCGTTCTGACGATCATGCAGGGCAACGCAGGCGATCATTGGCACGCCATACCCCGGCTTGCCGTTGGACAGCACGGTGCAAGCCACCTGTCCGTGGCCCGACTCGAAGCGCACCTCGCAGCGGTGGTTCTGCGCGAAGGCGATAGCAGGCACGACACCTGCGTTCGCATGGCTGCTGCGATGCCCGCCTGCACGCAGCGTCGGCGTCAGATCCATCGTGGCATCAGCGCCGCTGCCCTGGGCGGTGAAAGCGATGATCGGCACACCTTTGCCCGTACCGTCCTCGCTGCTGCCCTTGCCGCCGTTGGCGGTGTCGAGGGTGTGGGTGATGCTGCCGGCGACCGACTGCACCATGAACGTCTCCGTGCGGATGTCATGCTTGGGGCCAGCCGCCATTAGGCATGCGGCCACATCGACAGGGCCGATGCCTCCACTGAATCCGAACGTCGTCTTGACCTCACCGTAGGACGGTTTCAGTCCTGCGTATCCGCCTGCTGCTTCAGCGCTTGGTCCAGCAGCACGGGCAGCTTCTTGCCACGGCGCGCTGCCCGCAGAAGAATCCCCGCGCAGGCCCGTGCGCTCAAAAAGTACTTCGGCGGGATCGAAACCATCTCCACCACTTGCCACAAGAAACACACGCTTGCGGCGTTGGGCGACGCCGAAATATTGAGCGTCGAGCACGCGCCAGGCGATGCGGCGCCTAGGGCCAGACACGTAACCTGCGTGCGCCCATTTTTCCCCTGGCGGTTGGAGCGCACGGCTTTCTCCGGCCAATGCGCCCAGGAAATTCCCGAAGGCGTTGCTGCGGTCGCTGAGGACGCCCGGGACGTTTTCCCAGACAAGGGTGGCCGGCGAGCGGTCATTTTGGTGACGGGCTTGGTCGATGGCATTGGCTAACTCCACATAGGCAAGGGTCAAGGCTCCGCGTGGGTCATCCAGTCCCCGGCGCGCGCCGGCCACGCTGAACGACTGGCATGGCGTGCCGCCGACCAGGATGTCGGGGGCCGGCACGGCGCCGGCGTGAACCTGGCGGGCGATCGTGGTCATGTCGCCCAGGTTGGGCACGTGCGGGTAGTGGTGGGCGAGCACGGCGCTCGGGAACGGTTCGATCTCGGCGAACCACGCGGCTTCGAGGCCGAGCGGTTGCCACGCGAGGCTCACGGCCTCGATGCCGCTGCACACGCTGCCGTAAAGCAGCGGCGCGCAAGGTTGAGGGTGCATATCAGCTCTCCTGTTCGTATGACCCAGGCCAATGGCCGGGCCGGGACGTTGATGGGCAGGAGAAAGGCACCGAAGGCCGCAGGGCCTTCGGCTCGGGAGGAAAGAAGAAGCCACCCGTGGGCTGATTGGCAGTCCCGGTCGTCGGAAGAACCGTCTGCTGTCAGCAAGCACACCCGGCCCATGTCGTGGCTGGGGCCGGCATCGTCTGGCGCACATCCGCGCACAAAAGGAGCCCGTTTTTGCGCCGGCGGGCACCGGCACTGAATACCGCCGACCGAAAGGGGTCTCCCGATGGCTTGCGCGGGCGAGCAAGCCATCGGGGGACCCTTCGCGATAGGCGGAAGAAAAGCAGATCAGCAGAATGCAAGTGACGCCATTCGTGGAGAAGTCACCTTCAGGTCCCGCGGCCGGGGACGGCTGAGCGGGACGCGCACACGGATCAAGAAGGTGTTGTGCGCTGGGCGTCCAGCAGGGCGTGCGGGACACGAGTCGCGCCGCCGAAGGCGAGCACGGCTCACGGGGGGGCGGGGTCGATCAGGAGTCTTTTCGGCAGCCACGGCGCGAGCGTGAGGCTACGCGCTTGGACGTGCCGGACTCGACCGGCAGCGTGCCTTTGCAGTCTGGATAGCGACTGCACGACCAGAACGGGCCGCTCTTGCCACTGCGCTGGTGCGTGGGTGCGCCGCACTGCGGGCAAGCCGGCCCATGGGGAACCTTGATTGACAGGGACGCGCTGGCGTACTGCGTGATCAACTGCGAAATCCATGCGGCCTGCTTGCCGATGAACACGTCCAGCGTGAGTTGTCCCGCTTCGATCATGTCTAGCGCTTGTTCCCATACGGCGGTGGTCCCGGGGTCGGCAATCGCTGCGGGCACGGCGTCGATGAGGGTGAATGCCGCATCCGAGGCGCGAATCGCACGCCCCTTCTTCATGAGATAGCCGCGTGCGATCAGGCCGCTGATGATGTTAGCCCGTGTCGCTTCGGTGCCGATGCCGACCGTATCCTTGAGCTTCTGTTTCAAGCGCGGATCCGAGACCAGCTTGGCGACGCCTTTCATGGACTTGACCAATTCGCCCTGCGTGTAGGGTCGAGATGGCTGTGTCTTGAGCGCCTTCAGATCGACATCTGCTACCTGGCATGACACGCCCTCGCGTAGCGCGGGCAGCACCTGGCTGCGCGCCGCGGTGTCGCTATCCTCCTCGGGTTGCGGTTCGGCCAACACCAGGCGCCAGCCCTTGACGACCACCTGCTTTCCTGTGGCCGTCAGCGTCTGCTGGCCGCAAGAGAGGTTCGCCACTGTGCGATCGAACTCGTGGTGAGGAAGGAACTGCGCGAGGTAGTGCGCCCGGATGAGCTTGTACACCGCCAGTTCCTTCTCGCTCATGGCCGAGAGGTTCGCCGGTTCGAGCGTCGGGATGATGCCGTGGTGCGCGGACACCTTCGCGTCGTTCCAAGCGCGTGAGCGTTGTGTGCGGTCGAGTTGGTCAATGATCGGGCGCAGCGAGAAATCGGTCTTGAGCAGGCTGTCGAGGACTATGGGGACTTCGGCAAACATGCTCTCCGGCAGGTAGCCGGAATCCGAACGCGGATAGGTCGTGGCCTTGTGCGTTTCGTACAGGGCCTGAGCGATGTCCAAGGTTTCCTGCACATCCAGCCCAAGCTGCTTGGAACACAACTCCTGCAAGGTGCCCAGGTCGAACGGCAGCGGCGGGCCTTCACGCACGCGCTCGGTTTCGACCGAGACAACCTGGGCACTGCCGGTGGCGCGGATCTGCTGCGCCGCCTGCTGTGCCACCGGCTGCTGCAGGCAGCGGCCCGAGTCGTCGGTGCAGGTGTCGGGCGAAACCCACTGCGCGGTGAAGGCTTGGCCGCTTGTGGTCAGGTACACGTCGATGGCCCAGTACGGCACGGACACGAAGGCCGCGATCTCGCGGTCGCGGTCCACGACCAGCTTGAGCGTCGGGGTCTGGACGCGACCGACCGACAGCACTCCGTCGTAGCCGGCTTGCCGACCCAGCACCGTGAACAACCGACTGAGGTTCATGCCCACAAGCCAGTCCGCACGCGAGCGCGCTAGTGCCGAGTAGTACATCGGCAGCGTCTCGGCCGATGGCCGGAGTTTGCCTAGCGCGGCGCGAATGGACGCATCGTTGAGTGCCGACAACCACAGCCGCTCGATGGGGCCGCGGTAGCCGCACAGGTCAATGATCTCGCGGGCGATCAGTTCGCCTTCGCGGTCGGCATCGGTGGCGATGACAAGCTGTGTTGCCTTCGCCAGTAGCGCCTTGACGACCTTGAATTGCGTGGCGGTTTTCGGTTTGACCTCGACCTGCCAACGCTGGGGAATGATGGGCAACTGCTCGATGGACCAGCGCTTTAGCTGTTCGTCGTAGGCTTCGGGTGCCGCCGCCTCTACGAGATGGCCGATGCACCAGGTGACGGTGACGCCGGAACCGTTGAGGCAGCCTTCACCGCGTTGCGTGGCGCCGAGAATCCGGCCAATGTCTTTGCCCTGGGAAGGCTTCTCGCACAAGAACAGCCGCATGTCCGTCCACCCGATTTCCGTGGTTCATTGAGTTGCTGGAATCGAGGATGCCGAGCGCTACCAAGAGCAGCAGCAAACAAGCCGCATGCGGTGGCGACCACTTTCACGGGATGGAATGGCTTGGGTGGGGATCGAGCGTGGGTGCAGATGTGCCGGCCGGAAGCTGCGATTGGCGAGAGCGCGTGGAAGTCGGTGGACTTCGATGGAGCTATCCCCTGGGGATAGCTTGGGGGTGAATGGAAGGCGGCGAAAAACTGCACCGCCGCCCTCCATGCTGGTTCACTTCCTGCGCTTCGCGTCTTTCGGCGGAGTCGATTCCTGGGCGGCTTGGGGCTTCGGCTCTGCATCCTGCGGTTTCGGACTGAGGGCCACGGATTCGATGCGGTAGGGCAGGATGCCGACGCTGCGTGCGTTGATCTGCCAGGTCTCGCGTGGCTGATCCTCGTTGTCCGTCCACGGTTCACGCTCCATGCGGCCGATGACGAGCACGCGCATGCCTTTCTGGTAAAGATCCTTCCAGTGCTCGGCATCGCGGTGCCAGAGTTCGACGGGCGCCCAGAAGCCTCCGCGATCCTCGAACTCGCCATCTTTTCTTGGAATGGGGTTGTCGAAGTAAACGTTCAGGCGCAGCAGCCGGCGCGGTTCATCGTTTCCGTTGGGAAATTCGCGGTACTCGGGTGGCGAGCCGACGTTGCCTTCGCCCCAAAAATGCGTGCTCATGATGCAATCTCCGTGGTGGTTGAAATACTCGTGCCTCATCGGCCCCGGGCGCGTGTGGGGATGCCCGGCGCAATCACTGATTGCGCACTGCAGCGGGGAGGGATGTGAGCCGGTGCAGATAGACGGCATCCGCTTCGCCGGCCTTGCTTGCGCATTCCTGCGCCTGCCTGCCCAGGGTGTGAAGCACGCTGATCTGCATGTTCAACGTGATGCGCTGAAGCTCGATCGCGTGCAGATCGGCCAGCAGGTTGACCGGCGTGTTGGTGCTGGCGATCAGTTCCTGCCACAGCGCTACGCCCATGGCCGACCTGTCGTGCCTGCGCCAGCGCAGAAAGGCCGTGCCTGCGCCAGTGGACTGCTGGGCCAGCTCAATGGACAGCAGGTGGAAGGGATGCCCACACGCCTGTGGCAGCACCTGCCGCTGCGCCAGGGCCATCAACTCGTCGCGCATGGCAAAGCACTGGCTGGCCCATGTGTCCAATGTCCCCTTACCTTTAAAAGGCTTTAAAAGGCCTTTTAGAGAGGCTGCGTGTTCCAGCCTCATGAAGGCCGTCTGTTGCAGACTTTGGAAGTAGAGGGTGGGCCGGTCCTGATCCTGATCGCTCATGCCGACTGGTCCCCGTCGGTGTTGGCCTCTTCGCCAGGGAGGACGGCTGCGGCAGAAATCACACTGCGCTGTTGCAGACCCTGGCGCGCGATGGGCGGCGAAAACTTCGAACGTCGCGTGCCTTCGAGTACGTCCTGCGGCAGCTCGCCAAACTTGTCCATCGCGACCCGCGCCGCCGCATTCTTCGCCGCGAAATCATCGCGGGTGCAGCCCGAGTAACGGTATTGCTGTGCCAGGCTGAAAAGGCTACGCAGCGCATGTGCGCCCTCGTTGAGCCAGCGCTCCAGTGTGCTGCGGTCGATGAGTGCGGTGTGATGGGCGAGGATCAGCTTGCGGGCGATGTCGTCGTAATCGGCCAGGAGATAGACTGCGGCAAAGCCGAGCTGGGCGTTAACGAAGAGAGGCAACTTAACCGGCTGCACGTTTAGGTTTTCGCCCAGGCTCAACGCGGCGGGGACGTCTGCCAGTGCCTGGTCCACCTGTTCGCGTAGCGATTGCAGCGTGGCCTTGGTCTGGTCGAGTTTTTCCTCGATGCGTAGCATCCACCAGTCGCTGTACGGGTCGTCCTGCTCTGAGCCGCGTTTCATCTTGTTCATCACGGCGATGTAGCCGTTCAGGCCTACGATGCCCGGTCGCCCCTCGGCGGCAGCGCGGCCATGCCAGATGCGGGAAGCGTGATGGGTATGCAGCGTCAGCGACATCGCGCTGCGCAGTGAGCCGAGATTCAATTGCAAAGGTTCATTGGTTGCCATGGTGTCCGTTCGCTTTTGGAAAAGGAGCGGTCAGCATCGGCATGCAGCGGAAGGCAGTCAGTCAACAAACCGAAATTGGCCAAGCCCTGGTTTAAGTTGTGGCCGCTGCGAGCGGCACGAGCTATCCCCAGGGGATAGCTCCATGGCGCGCCAAGGAACGCTGTTCGCCAAGGACAGATCGCACACATATGATCCAGTGCATGGCATCCCGATGCCTGCCCACACCTGTTTGCCGTCCTGAACCTCCGCGCGGCTATCCCCAGGGGATAGCGCTACTGACGGCTATGGGCATCTTCTTCATGACCTTGCGGCCCCGAAAAGTCAGGCCTTACGCAGAAGCTCGCGCAGCCGTTCGATGTGCTGCAGAGCCACTTCGGTCGGAACCACGTTACGTGGTGCTTCCGGTGGCCGATCATACGCAGCAGGTACCGGTGGTGCCGTCCCGACTTGCTTGGCCCATGCATTGAACTCGCCCCGGATAGCGCGCTGGATGATGCCGAACAAATACCCTGCGGGATTGCGAATGGTCGAGCCTCGACAGCGATCCGCCCATTCATCCAGTACGGCTTGCCTCAATGGCGCATCGACCTGCTGTAACGCCACCAGTGCGCCGGCCTGCTGCTCTTCCTTCAGGCTCAGGAAGCGATCAGGCATGCGAACACCTGGCATCGCGCGCACATGCCCATGTTCACGCGCGGTAGTACGTATTTCTTTATTACTTTTACTACGTACAGTACGGTCCTGCTTCGGATTCCGAAGAGCACCGTCCGGCGTGGGTTCCAGCCCTGCTTCGGATTCCGAAGAATGCTGTTCGCCATTCCGAAGAAGGTTCGAAACCCTTTCTTCGGAATCGTGGGTGGCGTCTTCTTGTGGATAACTCTCGGGGGCAGCGATGCCCTGTTGGGCAAGGCGTTCGGCAAGCACCTGCAACCGCGACGGCAACGTGCGGCCGGACAGCAGCGGGTCTTCCTCGATTTCCTTGAGGGTGTTGAGCCCCACCATCTGCACGGCCTTCGCAGAATGGCCCAGTGACTGGCTGACCAGCTCCAGATAGTCGGTGTCAAGCTGCATAGCCTCGAATGGGGTCAAGGGCTCATCGTGCAGCACATAGAGGTTGCCGAGGATGCGTCCGGTCTTGGGATCGCGGCGCCTGCGCACGAGGCTCAACCAGCGTGTCAGGCGCAACAGCGTCAAGGCACGTGCTACGGTTTCATGCGAAGCCTTTCCTGCGTTGGGCATCGATGCCAGCCAGGGGCGCAATTGCTCATAGGTGGGGAACGCCGTCACGCCGTCGTTGTTGAGCATCAGCCGGAAGACTTGCCAGGCATTACGTTCCAGTGGCGTCAACCGACGATCCAGGAACAGGCGCCGCGGCACGCTCTCGTGCCGGTTACCGCTGAAAAGGAAACCGTCCCCGCATGTAGGGATAGGAGCAGGCGCAGGCACACTAGGTTTAGGCTCAAGGTCTTTCAGCGCACTATCGAACAAATCGGCGAGGGCTACTGGGCCTTGGCGTGGTGTTCGCGGTGCTGTTTCATCCACGGCCATGGGTCATCCCAATCCTTGGTCGATCCATTTCTTGATCGCCGCCCAGACCACCGACAGCGGCAATGACATGCCTTCTGCCAGGTCCATGGCCGCATCGAGAATCGAGGTGTCGTCCTCCAGATCGACGTTTCTGCTGCTGGTCACGGCCTTCCATTGCCGCCACAACTCCGTGTCCTGGGCTTCGTCTAAAACGGCATGGCGCCCCTTGCGCTTGGGCAGACCAAGGACTTCGCGGCGAAGGGCGACCTCCTGATGGGTCAGCCCGTAGAAGCGGCTCACCATTTCCGTACTTGCTGCCAACCTCAGCATGCGATCAACCGTGGCGATTTCCTTCTCCACGTCCTGAGCCTGCTTTAGTAGCCGAAGGAGCACTTCGCGGTTGACCGTTACGGAGCACCACGAGACGCTGGCGTTTGCCAGCACGCTGATCAGCACTGGGTGCTTGAGCGCATCAAGCTCTTCCTCACCGAATCCCATCGATTTGCAACGACGCAATTGCCCATTGCGCAGGTCGTAGAGTGCTTGGGCGATGACAGCTTGGTTGAGGGGGTGTGGTGCAGACATGCTCGCCTTCCTCGTTCAAGAATCGGGAGCCCTGGCACCGGCTTCCAAATCCAGCAGGCGTCGGGCAAGCCGCAGCAACCGGAACAACTTGACCAGCGCGGTATCGCTCAATCGCTTGGTGACATCGCCTTGACCGTGTAGCAGTGCCGGCAGATCGGTGACGAATTGCCCGTAGGGGCTGGTATCGGTCGGCTGCTGACCGGACAGAGACCCCAGCAGCGCCAGCACGGCGTGTCCACGCGGCAAAGGGGCCTGGGCGCTACATGCGAACCCGATGCCGTCGGGACGGTCCTCGATGAACTCGTCCAAATCCGCCTCGCCGGCGATCTCGCGCGCGAATTGCGCGATATGGATGCGCAGCCGGTCGGGCGCTTCCAGGCCGGGGTCGATGTACCAGACGTCGGAGATGGGATAGAGGCCACCGGCTTGCACCGGGATCGACTGCAATACGCGGGCTGAGAAGTCGGGCGGTAGCGCATCACCCAACTGGTCCGCGATCATCCGCTGGATGGACTGGAGCCGCTCTGTCGTCGGTGCCGGCGAGACGATATGCTCCTGCAGCAGCTCTCCAGCCGCTGCCGCTGGGCTTCCTGCGGATGCATTGCCAGCGGTCGCATCATTCTCGCCCGTGAGCGGGCCGCTCGCTGACCGCGCTTTAGTTGGCGAAGGCGTATCGGTGGACGGCGCCGGTCCGGCGGGCGACCGTGCGATGGCTCCTGGGTCAGGCAACGCAGGTGGTGCCGACGGCGGAGTCGGGTCGCTGACCAGCACACGGTAGCGGTTCTCGGATTCGGTCAGGTCCAAGGCCAGCACGTCGTAATTGACGCCCAGCAGTTCGGACATTTGACCGATCAGCTCGTCCTGCACCCGCTGAGGTGCGAATTCGTCAGCCTGAGTGTCGAACTGCGACAGCACCTCTTGAAAGAAGTTGTCGAAGTCCAATTGAAGGGAGCGGCCTTTGGCATAGTACTCCCAGGTGCGCTCGCAGGCCTTGCGGATGACCGACAGTCGCTCGACCTGGTGGCGGCCCAGACCGCCATAGAGCACGGTCGGAATCGCGGGCAGTAGGTAACGCACCGCATCGGCCATGCGGCTGATGTGCGACTGCTGTACGGGGTAGCCGTCGGCGACCAGGCGGCGGGCCAGTTCGGACTGGCTCAGTGTGGCGCCGCTTTCCTCTTCATAGAACTCGCGGGCTTTTTCGACGCCCAAGGCGCGCTCGATGAACGTGAGGCCGCCGCGCAGCTCGTTCTCGGCGAGGTGTCCGGTCAGCGCAACGATTTCTCCGCGCGCAGGCCAGGGCCGGAACAGGCACGATATGCGGAAGAAGCGCTCGTCCTTCGTCTCTGCCCAGAGTTCACGCAGGATCGCTAGCCTTGTATTGCCACCGTTGCGGATGATGTAGTGCGTGTCGCCAGGACGGCGTGTGATGGCTGGTGCCGCATCCAGGCCGCGCTCTCGTATGGAGGCCTTGATTTCATCGTAGGCCGAGTTGCGCTTTTTGCGGGGATCGTGGTCGTAAGGCCGCAACTGGTCCAACGTCACAACCATCGGGGTGTCGGCGATTGGGTCGCTCAATGCCGTGGCCGATGGGCCGCTGCGCTCGAACCCAGCTGCAAGCAGCTTGCCGGCCATATCCTGGGACGTCATCTCAGCCATGGCCGCGTCCCTCGGCGTTAGCAGCCCGTGCCATGTGAGCCTCGCGCTCTGCACGGCGGATCTGCGCGCGGGCGTTGAGGGTTGCCCGGTGGTCGCTTGCTGTTGAGCTGGTGTAGATAGCGGCGCAGCCGGCCTTGGTGAACTTGAGGTGTCCGCCAGGTGTGCGCTTGACGTGCCAGCCTTCGCTCACAGCAAACTCGATCAGAGCGCGCAGCCGCTTGTGGCCACGGGCCAGTTCATGTGCGTTCGCCATGAGGCCTCCCGGTTTCAAGAGGACGCGATGGACGGCCGGATACATGGACAAATCTGTCTTGCCACTCAGGGAACAATTCGCTGGCGAGCGCGCTCATGGTGTCGAGCGCGGAGGGCGCAACTCTGCCCGGTGGCTGGCGATGCTCGACACGATGCACCGGCAGGCCACGGGTCGCGGCACGCGGATAGGCTTCGATGGCCGGTACGTCGGTGTCAAGCACGCGGATGTCCGCATGGTCTTGGAACAGATCACGCAAGGCCTGCTGGATCAGCCGCGCGTTAGCGGACACGGTGTGGACGCGGTTGATCAGCAGGTTCAGCGGCGGTGGTTCGATGCCGAGGTGTCGGTACGGCGCGATGTCCTCCAGCAACTGCATGGTGCCGCGCCGTAGCTCGCGGGCTGCAAGTATTTCGGGCGTGACCGGAGACAGGGCCAGATTGGAGGCAAGCACCGCCATCTCGAGCAGAACGGAGCGCGCGCCCTGGGTGTCGATCAACACTAAGTCGTAGAGCGGCGCCAGCATCGGCAGTAGGTGTCGCAGACGCAGGCGCCCATCCGGTGCATGCAAAAGCAAGGTGCTCAACTCGCCCCGATGGTCGTTAGAGAGCACCAGATCGAGGCCCGCGATGATCGTGCGCGAAATGAGCCTGTCCAAGTCGCGCTCGTTGAATGCCAACAACTCGTAGATGCCGCTGGGGGCGCGGTGGGCCAATTCGTAGTAAGAGGACAGCGTTGGCTGCACGTCGAGGTCGAGCAGCAGGACGCGCAGCCCCGCGTCCGCGGCGAGCCCGCCGAGGTTGGCGGCTGTGGTCGTTTTGCCAACGCCGCCCTTGGTCGAGATGATGGATACAACCTGCATGGCGCTCTCCGTCTGAAGGATGGGGAAATCCGAGAAGGGGAGCGGATCAGGTCCGGTTGTTGAGGCGTTCGGCGATCCATTGGTCGATCTCAACCGAATCCCAGCCCACCGCACGCACGCCCAGGCGCAGCGCTTGCGGGAACTGGCGCTTCTTCATCAGGTTGTAGATGTGGGCGCGTTTGAACCCGGACTTCGCTTCGACTTCATCAAGCCGCAGGATGCGGCGCTCTTGCGGTGGCAATACAGGTGCTTGCGACATGGCGGTCACTCCTGAACGCTCAGTGGCGTTTGTTGGCGTGAGCTCCATTCAATAGACATGGCTGCGGAAAGACATTGAAAATGCAATCTCCGCGATTCCGCATACGTGCTGGAAACCGTCACGCGGCTGCGCTACGGACATCCTTCTAGACATTGGCTCCTACTAAGGGCTGTCATGTCGTTATGCCAACGGCTCATGCCTAGAACGTGGACGGACAAGAACTAGCATCTTGCAACGGGTAGTCCTCTGTTACTCGGTGTGCGAGACTTGAACAGCTGTAGACCCATCGACCAATGAGGAAAAGCCCGCTCGATATCGGCGCTCACGGTGCCAGCGTTATGGGGAGCAGCAAGTCCATCAAGACCGTTTCGATATGGTCTGATATCGCCACGGTTTTACAGGGCGCGCTGGCTTGCTCAAGGCCTAGTTAAACCTAGAGAAATTCAAGCATGTCATGCTTGATTCGGCATCTTGATATATCGACATAGCATCCAGTGATGATGCGCTTTTGATTGTTTGAAGCTGCTCTGTGTCGCTCACCGATCCGGCCGGCTACGCCGGCCTGGAGGATGGCGTCGATAGGCATCGGGATCGCATCTTCGCCGGTGTGGTGCTGACCACCTTGCGGGGCGTCGGCGCCGAGCTGGCTGCACCTACCTGGAGCCGTCCTGGAGTCTCATCTCCGACCACGCCTACCAGCAAGGGCTGGTGAAGACACTCGCGTGGAAGGACCGTTTGGCCTTGGCGCCGACGCGGATCGGTGCGCTCGCTGACTACAATCTGGCCTGGCAACGGGGCTCGGTCCTGAACCGCATTTCGGAGGAGCGCGCTGATGCTTCAGCGGCACTCGTGAGGGCTGCACGGGATGCGCGCGGCACCTTTGGCGACCAGGCTGAGTAGCAATTGGTAGAAGTGCTGGGTATCGCCGCGACCGCGCAGGAACTCTGCGTCCACATTGGCGCGAAGGCGAGGGCACTGCTCGACTCGCATTCTGTGTCGTTCGGCGGCGGGACCACCTCTCTGCAACGAGGGCGCGGCGATCACTGCCTGCCGGGGGCGACCGTCCTGCGTGGTCTCCACGGCGATCACGAAAGGGCGCTTGCTCTCCGAGCCTCGTCCCGCCTCCCGCTCGGCCATGGCCTGCATCAACTTGTGCTTCATCCTCCACACCGTCGGATAGCCCACCCCAAGGTGACGCATTAATTCCAGCGCCGATAGATTCGTCTGGTACGCCCCTGAAATCGAATTGATGCGAGTTCATATCGTCAGTCAACAGAAACGATATTTTAGAACGTCTAGAAGCTCACTAGACGACGTGGTCTTGATAGCCTACATCGTCGGGCTTTCGCCTGGTGGCATGGTCGCGCTAGCACCGGCGCTTCCGGATACGACACAGCTTGGACAGTCAACCGCGGTGAACTACCCAGGCGGCAAGCATCTAACCTTGCCAGATCATATCAAACCGGATCTAATCAGGAGAATTTCGCCTTCTGATCGAATCGTCCGTGAGATCATCTACAGAATTGTCAATTTCAGATATTTGATGGAAACCCTTGCCATGTCAGATCGCTGGTTGTCGGTCGAAGAGATCGCCGAGTACCTCGGCGTGAGTAAGGACACCGTTTATGCCTGGATCAGTAAACGGAATATGCCTGCTCACCGAATCGGGCGACTTTGGAAGTTCAAGTCAGAAGAAGTCGATGAGTGGGTGCGCTCTGGTGGAGCAGCAGAAAATGAAGGTCGAGGCAAAGAATGATTGACTTGCTATCGATGGGTTTCGACCGCCTCATCCTGCGGTCGAAGCGAATAGAGGATTGTTGAAATGACGAAAATTTCTTGCGTTGATTTGTTCTGTGGAGCTGGCGGGCTGACGCATGGCTTCGTGCTCGAAGGCGTGCCAGTCGTTGCGGGCATCGACATGGACCCCGCCTGCCGTTTTCCTTATGAGGCTAACAACAGCGCCAAATTTGTAGAGCGAGATATTAGCAAAGTTACCACCGCCGAGTTGAATCAACTTTTCGGCGATGCCGATTTGAAGATCCTTGCAGGGTGTGCTCCTTGCCAGCCTTTTTCCACCTATGCACAACGCTACGAGCTGGATGGAAAGGACGGCAAATGGGGGCTCTTGTACGAGTTCGCTCGCTTGGCAAAGGGCACTCGGCCAGATGTCATCACGATGGAGAACGTCCCAGCCGTTGCCAAGCACGAGGTGTTTCACGACTTCGTCGACGCGCTCAAGCGACTTGGTTACAACGTCTGGTCCGATGTCGTCGACAGCTCGCTATACGGCGTGCCACAAACTCGCCGCCGTATGGTGCTGCTGGCATCAAGGCATGGCGATATCAGGATGATCGAACGCACGATTGATAAGCCCAAAACCGTGAGGCAGGTGATTGGTCGCCTGCGCGCACTGAGCGCTGGTGAAGCGGCGCCGAGAGACAAGCTGCACGTTTCATCTACATTGTCAGAGAAGAATCTCAAACGCATCAAGGTATCGAAGCCAGGCGGCACTTGGCGCGACTGGCCGGAGCATCTCGTCGCTGACTGCCATCGCGCAGAAAGCGGCAGGACCTACCCAGGCGTCTATGGCCGCATGGAGTGGGACAAGCCTGCCCCCACCATGACCACGCAGTGCTATGGGTTCGGCAATGGCAGGTTTGGGCATCCTGAACAGGATCGCGCGATCACCTTGAGGGAAGCGGCAATTATTCAGAGCTTCCCGCGTGACTACGCGTTCATTCCCGATGGCGGTGAGGTGAGCTTCAAGGTACTGGGGCGCCTGATCGGCAATGCCGTTCCTGTGGACCTTGGTCGCGCGATCGCGCGCAGCATCAATTCTCATCTTGCCGCGATTGCGCCACAACCATGACCCGATTAATGCTGCCCCGGCCATTTGCTGGGGCGCATAGAACCCGCAGAACAAGAAGACGGTAGACCGCATGGAAATTTCGAACGCACAGAATAGCCAGGCCTATCGCGCGCGCCCAGAGTCTGGGCAGTTGGTCGAGGTCAGGCGACGCCAATGGGTCGTTGCCGAAGTCGCCTCATCCACGCTGACATCAACCTCTGCGCAACAGAATGCGGTGACCCTCTCATCCATCGACGAGGATGGCCTAGGTGAGGAGCTTGAGGTCATCTGGGAGATTGAGCCCGGCGCGCAAATCATTGAGCATGCAGGTCTGCCGTCAATTACTGGCCAGGATGACTCCAACACCCTCGACGCTTTTCTTGATGCTGTTCGCTGGGGTGCTGCCACCAATGCCGACCGAGGTTTTCTGCAAGCACCGTTCCGCAGCGGCGTCAGCATTGAGGATTTCCAGCTTGACCCGCTGGTACGTGCCATCGACATGGCCCGCGTCAATCTTCTCATCGCCGATGACGTCGGCTTGGGCAAGACCATTGAGGCCGGTCTCGTCATCCAAGAGATGCTGCTACGGCACCGTGCTCGCACCGTCCTGATCATCTGCCCCGCATCGCTGCAAGAAAAGTGGCGTTTCGAGATGCTCGAAAAGTTCGGCCTTGATTTCCGGGTTGTCGACACGGCCTACATCAAGCAGTTGCGCCGCGATCGCGGCATCCATGCCAATCCCTGGACTTCCCATCCACGCCTGATCGCGTCCATGGACTGGGTCAAGAGCGGCGAAGGACTGCGCACCATGCGCGACGTCCTGCCCGCACACACCAGCTACCCGCGCAAGTTCGACATGCTGGTCGTCGATGAGGCACACAACATCGCCCCGGCTGCCAGTGCGAACTACGCGCTGGAGAGCCAGCGCACACGCTTCATCCGTTCCATCAGTCCGCATTTTCAGCATCGCCTGTTTCTGACAGCTACCCCCCACAACGGCTACACCGAATCCTTCACATCGCTGCTGGAACTGCTGGACGACCAGCGTTTCGCCCGAAACATTCTGCCGGATGAAAAGCAGTTGAGTCAGGTGATGATCCGCCGCCTCAAAAGCGATTTGGTCGATGCCGAAGGCAAGCCGCTCTATGCCCAGCGTAAGCTGCAAGCTCTGCTGGCCTTGTACTCCCCACAAGAGCGCGCCATTCACCAAAAGCTGAACGACTACTGCGCCAGCCGCGAGCTGGACGCAGAGAAAGTCGGCAACGGGTTCGGCACGTCGTTCGTCAACCAGTTGCTCAAGAAGCGGCTCTTTTCTTCACCCGCAGCGTTCGCATCCACCCTTGAGAAGCACATTGCTACCCTGGCCAATGGCAGCCAACGCAAGGACAAGGATGCAATGGCCGACCGCATTTTGCGCAAAGCCATTCTGCGAGTCGAAGAAGACTATGCCAATGACCAGGAGGTCGAGAGCGCCCAGTCCGAGGCCGTCGAAGAGGCCTCACGATGCGCGCAACCACTGACGGCGGAGCAGCAACAAATGCTGCACGAGCTGCGGTCGTGGGCTCAGACAGCCAAGAATCAGGTCGACGCCAAAGCCAAAGCGGTCCTTGATTGGCTCACTACCAATCTCAAACTCGACGGTCAGTGGAATGAGCGCCGGGTGATCTTGTTCACCGAATACCGCACCACCCATCAGTGGATGCACGAGATCCTCGCCAGCCACGGTTTCGGTGGCGATAGACTGGCCGTCCTTCATGGCGGCATGCCGCAGGATGAACGCGAGAGGGTCAAAGCGGCCTTCCAGACTTCGCCCAAAGATTCAGCGGTGCGCATCCTGCTGGCCACCGATGCCGCTTCTGAAGGTATCGACTTGCAGAACTACTGTAACTGCCTCATCCATCTGGAGATTCCTTACAACCCCAATGTGATGGAACAGCGTAATGGCCGTATCGACCGGCACGGTCAGCGTCAGAAGGACGTATTGATTTGGCACCCCGTCGATGGCGGAGAACAGGGCAAAGAAACCATTGGCGGTCACGGCGAAGACATCATCCGGGCACTACGCAAGCTAGAATCTATGCGGTCGGACATGGGTAGCGTCAACCCTGTCATCGCGCCGCAAATGTCCGGGCTGATTGAAGGTTCACTCAAAGACCTCGATACCCGCTTGGCTGAAGCCAAAATCGCCAAGGCTAGGCACTTCGTGCGCGCTGAGCGCGACCTGAAAGAGCGGGTCGCTAAGCTGCACGAACGGCTCCTGACTACGCAGCAAGACTTCCACCTCACGCCAGAACACATCCTCATCGCGGTCAAGACGGGCCTTGTGTTGGCAGGCCGCCCCCCGCTAGAACCTTTTGCCTTGTCTGACGCCCCGGCTGGCACCGTATTCAAGATGCCCGCGCTGTCGGGCTCGTGGGCGCGCTGCCTCGAAGGGCTGCGTCACCCCCACACGCTGCAAATTCGACCTATCACATTCGACCATGCCGTCGCCACCGGGCGTGACGACGTGGTGCTGGTTCACCTCAACCACAGACTGGTGCAGATGTGCCTGCGATTGCTGCGTGCCGAGGTCTGGGCACAAGACGATGTGAAAAAGCTGCATCGCGTCACGGTGCGTTCGGTGCCTGACGCTCTGATCGACGCCCCTACCGTGGTCGTCATCTCACGGCTAGTTGTTACTGGCGGCAACCATCATCGCCTCCATGAAGAGCTGACGGTGGCCGGGGGATATCTCGGAGATAAATCCTTCCGCCGAGAAGAAGGCGTCACCAAGGTCCAGCAATGGCTGGATCAGGCCAAGCCGCTGATGGCCGCAGATTCTCTGTTCAATGCCCTCCGCATGCGTTTCGATCGTGCGCAAAGTGCAATCCTCCATTCAGTCGATGCCAGGTCTAAAGACCGGCTCAAGTTCCTGACAAATACACTTCAATCCCGCAAACAGCAGGAAGTGGCCGACATTGGCACCGTGCTAGACGAGCTTGAAAAAGCCATTCAGTTGGAGCTGAAAAAAGACCAGCAACCGGCACAGCTCTCCCTGTTCTCGGAAGACGAACGAACACAGCTCAGGCGCGATACCGCCGCCCTGGAAGCGCGTCTTGCCCGCATTCCAGCCGAGCGCCAACAGGAAGCCGAGGCTATCGAAACCCGTTACGCCAAACTCAACGACCGCACCTTTCCAGTCGCCGTTATCTTTCTTGTGCCTGCATCGGCCGTTCAGGGAGGTGCCGTATGAGTGCTCCCAGCGTACATTATGATTGGCTGTCGCTAATCGAGATTTCCGGCCCTTTCCTCGCTGTTCCCGTTCTGAAGGAAGCCTTTACTCTAGGACTGGAGGAACTTGATGGGAGCAAACGCAAGCGTCTACGCCAGGCCTACGAGGAATGGCGCGAAGCGCTGGAGCTGGAAGACACGCAATTCGCAGATTTGCACGTGGCTTGGATCGACGAGGTGCTATCGCGAGGCCTTGAGTTCGATGAAGACGACAAAGGCGACGTTCTCAAGCGCTCGGACTGGTGCGCCGCCAATCTACAAGCCAGATTGCCCGAGCACGGTGTGACCCTGTCGCCCGACTTTGCAGTGATCGATGAGCAACGCGCCAACAAGCCACTGCTGCTTATCCAGACCTATATGCAGGATGTCGACCTAGATGCAACCCTGAAACAAGATAGCTGGGCCGCGACACCTGCCGATCGCATGGTGCGGTTGTGCCGTTCACTGGGGTGTCGCCTCGGGCTGGTGACCAACGGCGAGCGCTGGATGCTCGTGGATGCCCCGGTGGGTGCTGTTACCACCTTTGCGAGTTGGTATGCCCGCATCTGGAGCCAAGAGCCCATCACTCTGCAGGCTTTCGTGCACCTGCTCGGCATTCGTCGTTTTTTTGTCGACGAATCCGAGCAACTGCCCGCACTGTTCGATCGCTCCCTGAAGTTCCAGGACGAAGTTACGGACGCCCTCGGCGAGCAAGTACGCCGCGCCGTCGAAGTGTTGATACAGACCCTCGACAAAGCCGACCAAGACCGCAACCGAGAGCTCCTATACGACATCACGGAGCCCGACTTGTATGAAGCTGCGCTGACGGTGATGATGCGTCTGGTGTTCCTGCTCTCAGCTGAAGAGCGTGGTTTGCTCCTAATGGGCGATGAACGCTATGAGGCCAACTACGCTCTTTCCACCTTGCGCATGCAGTTGCGCAAAGAGTCTGAGGAGATCCTTGAACGCCGCTGGGATGCCTGGTCTCGCTTGCTGGCGATCTTCCGCGCAGTGTTTGGCGGCATTGAACATGAAAACCTCAGGCTACCTGCGTTGGGCGGTTCGTTGTTCGATCCGGACCGTTTCCCCTTCCTCGAAGGCAGAGCCAAGGCCTCCAACTGGCGCATTGATGCAGCCAAGCCACTGCCCATCGACAACCGCACCGTATTGCTGTTGCTGGAAGCCATCCAGCAATTCCAAGGCCGCACGCTGTCTTATCGCGCGCTGGACGTCGAACAGATCGGCTACGTGTATGAAGGCCTGCTCGAACGGACCGTCAAACGCATCAATGAAGTCACGCTGGAACTGGATGCCACCAAGAATGCCAAGATCCCGTGGGTAAAGCTGGCCGAACTGGATTCGGCTCGCTTGGATGGTGCGTCTCGAATCGCCGAGTTGCTGCAAGAACGCTCTGGTAGCTCTGCTAGCCGGGTGCGTAATGATCTGGAAAAACCCGTCGAAGACACCTTGGCCGACCGCCTGCTGACTGCTTGTCAGGGCGACACCAAGCTCCGAGATCGCGTCAAACCCTATACCCATCTGCTGCGCACCGATCCATGGGGCTATCCGCTGGTGTATCCGGCTGGCTCTTTCATCGTCACCAGCGGTTCCGGCCGGCGTGAAACCGGTACCCACTACACCCCAAAATCGTTGACCGAAGCTATCGTCGCCGAAACGCTCACGCCGCTGACCTATGTCGGCCCGGCAGAAGGAACGCCGCGCGATCAATGGGTGCTCAAATCCCCCGCAGAACTACTCGACCTCAAAATCTGTGACCCAGCCATGGGCTCGGGTGCCTTCCTGGTGCAAGCCTGCCGTTGGCTGTCTGATCGCCTCCTCGAAGCGTGGTCACAGGCCGAGGCTTTGGGCAAAACAGTGAGCGTGGATGGTGACGCTCTGGACGCGGCAGCAACCAAAGAACCTCTGCCTCGCGACAGCGAAGCACGCACTGTCATTGCGCGCCGACTCATCGCCGAGCGTTGCCTATACGGCGTCGATTTAAACCCACTGGCAGTCGAACTAGCCAAACTTTCTATCTGGCTGGTGACGTTGTCCAAGGGCCGTCCCTTTGGCTTCCTTGATCACAATTTGCGTTGTGGGGATAGCCTGCTCGGCATCCACAAACTGGAGCAGCTCATTGAGCTTGCCATGCGCCCCAAGGGTAAGCGGCAGCAAAGTCTGTTCGGCCAAAATATTGAGCGAGCTGTGCGCGAGGCTATAGAGCTCCGGCTACAGTTACGCGAGATGCCGATCCGTGACATTCGTGACGTGGAAGCCATGGCAAATCTGGATGGTGATGCACGTCGCAGACTCGAAGTGCCGGAAAGCATCGCCGACGTGCTGATCGGAGAGGTATTTACGTCAGGAGGAAATGGAACAGCATTTGAAGGTGCAATGGTGTCGTTATCTGTTCAGGCAGGACAGGCCATTGACGGTGACCGGGACGTACTCGCCTCTATGCGCCGGAGATCAATCGCCGCGCTCACAACCGATCTTCCCGCTGACAAATCTGCGCGTCGGCCTTTCCATTGGCCGTTAGAGTTTCCGGAGGTATTCACGCACGAACGCGGCGGCTTCGATGCCATTGTTGGCAACCCCCCCTTCTTGGGAGGAAAACGTATTAGCGGAATCACAGGAACTGCATTCCGTGATTGGCTGGTCTCACACATCGCCGAGGGGAGGCGCGGTTCTGCCGACCTCGTTGCGTACTTCTTTTTGCGCGCATGGAGCCTCATCCGCAATGAAGGAGGCTTCGGACTCCTTGCGGTCAACACTATTGCCGAAGGTGACACGCGGCAGGTCGGCCTTGAGGTGATGGTGAAGGCAGGTGCTGTCATCCATGCTGCGTATCCGAACGAGCCATGGCCTGGAAAAGCAGCAGTCATCACCAGTCGCATCCACGTCCACAAAGGCGAGTGGCGTGGCGAATGCTCGTTGGGCGGGCGTCCTGCCACATTTGTGTCGGCATACCTTTCTGATCGAGAGGAGTGGAGCCCGAAAGCGCTAAAGGCGGCAAAGAACATTGCTTTCATCGGTTCCTATGTGCTCGGAAAGGGCTTCGTGCTTTCACCTGAAGAAGCACAGCGAATGCTTGATGCCGACCCCAAGAACTCGGAGGTGATCTTTCCTTATCTGAACGGTGAAGATTTGAACTCAGACTCAGAACAACGGCCAAGTCGATGGGTAATTAGTTTTTGGGACTGGTCTGAAGAGAGGGCTCGTAGTTACAAGCAACCTTGGGAGTGGGTAACTGAACATGTCAAACCAGAGCGTCAGCGGCGAGACGAGAATGGTAAGTTCGTTCTGAGAAAGCCGCTTCCGGAACGCTGGTGGCAGTATGGCGACAAGCGACCTGGTCTGTACCACGCGATCGGACGAGGTCATCACTTCGAGCAGCACCCCAAAGACTGGATGCCGTCCCAGCATAGACAGAAGCGCGTACTGGCGTGCTCGCTGGTTTCCAAATATCTTGGTGTCGCATCCCTTCCGGCGGACTGGATCTTCGCGCATCGCTTAGCTGTCTTCGCGACTGAGTCGATGGGCGCATTTGCCCTATTGGCGTCGTCCATCAATGATGTTTGGGCTCGCAAAAACTCTTCCTCGCTTGAGACTCGGCTCAACTATGCACCCAGTGACGCATTTGAAACGCTCCCTCTTTGTGATTTGACAGAGCGACAGCTTGAGGAGATTGGTACCCGATATGAAGCCCATCGACGGAAGCTCTGCATATCGCATGGCCTCGGCCTGACCGACCTGTACAACCGCTTCCACGATTCGACCGAGCAAGATTCAGATTTCGCAACTTGTCGCGAGCTTCATACCGAGACCGATCTCGCTGTGGCTCGTGCATACGGCTGGGCCGATCTCGACCTCAATCACGGCTTTCACGAAGTGCAATATCTACCGGAGAACGACCGCATCCGCTTCACCATCTCGGAGACTGCGCGTATCGAAGTGTTGCGGCGGCTTTCAGAGTTGAACCGGCAGCGAAACGAAGAAGAAGTTGCACAAGGCCTGCACGGCGACGCTACGGCACGCGCCTCGACTCGTAGCATGCGAGCCCGTCGCACCTCCAACGCTGTGACGTTTCAACCATCACTTAATTTCGAGAGCTGGCCTGCTCCTGTCAATGGCGCGACGCCCGCCACAGCGATTCTCGAGTTCCTGCGCGTGCGCGACGGCTGGCACGCCAAAGCAGATATCCTCACCGCCACTGGTATCACGGACGGCCAGTGGAACGCTGCAATTGCCGACCTTATACCAATTGGCAAAGTTGAGCGCCAAGGCGAGAGGCGCGGGGCGCGATACAGAGCGGCAGGCACCGGGAGAGCTACGAAATGATGGCTCAAGCTTGGTTCGAAATGGCTGAAATTTGCTGCCGGAAATTTGCATCATCAGTTTGGATACTGCTCAGAGTAGCCCAGCCCATCAGGCCCCGAGCTGCATCAGGGACAAACGCTGATTGCGAACTGTGCAAGTGCTGCGACGGCGATTGCCAAGTTGCTTAAACGCCTGCAAAAAAGCGAAAAGAACAAAGGGGATCAGAATGGCCGAAGTCAACCCACAAAAATCATCGAACGCATGGATCGCTAATGATCATAGCTTGGCTGCCGATCCCGTGCTGGCAGCATATACGTTGCGGTTGAAAGGCGAGCGTTCGCTTTTTCAAACCATCGCCGATGACGACTGGGTGTTGATTCTGAACACCGCCGGTCACATCACGAGGGTTGGGCGGGTTCTGCGGGTTCGTTCTGATCTGGAGACCACTACGATCTACTTCGACCGCATGTTGTTGGTCGAACCGGCGGTTTCGATTGGTCTTACGTCACTCACACCACCATCCTCCGGCAGCGTTGGCCGTATTCAATGGACGGATTTCCTTGAGTCGCTCCCGAAGGCATTACACAAGACCATCGCCGAAGTACCAGTGATTGGTTCTGATGACAAGTCGCCTTCGTATCAGCAGGAGCTCGCCTATATCCGCGAGTTGCTGCAACTGGCCGTGATGGACGACCTGCTCGGCCCGGCTGGCGGCCCGCATGAATGCATTGTCGACATGGGTGTGCGCGACCGCTACCTGGTCGGCAAACTGGCCCCTCGTGAGACTGCACAGGGCGGCATTGAGGGGCTGGACGGGCCCTTGGCCAATGACGACGCCGAAGAGCCCATGGAGGCAAAGGCGCCCGGACGGCACGAACCCGGTGCGGAGTTTGGAACAGCTACCGGGCGTGTGGACCCGGAGTCGGACTCAGCTGACGAGATTGATGCCGCTAGCAACCAGTCGTTGGTGCCCAGCAGTCTGGGCATGACCTTCTGCGTGGATGGTGATGCCGATCGGATCGAGATCGAAGCACTCTGGGGTCGGTACGAGCGCACTAATGAGCATGAGATATTCCGCACCCGCAAGAATAAGGAATCCGGTGCCGAAGTGCAGACCAAGGCCAAGGTCTGGCAACGCATTCCCTGTGGCGGCAAGATCGTGCTGCCGCTGACCGAAGGTGTGATTCCGCATCAGGCACCTGACAACGAGTTTCCTGATGTTCGTGTGCAGGGTTCCATTCGGGCCAAGAATGCCAATGGTGATCGGCTGGTCACGCTGTTCCTGGTGAATGCACAGGAGGAGCCAAAAACCAACCGCGATACGGCATGGGTGTTCCAGCCCGAGCTGATCGTTCGTTCTGAGAGGGATGCCGCCAAGCGCGCAATCTTCCGGCGCAGGCCGGTGCTTGACGCAGACGGCATGGACCCCGAGCGTGAAGCGCTGGAGATGATCTACCGTAACCGTGTGGAATTCGCCGTGGGGCATGGCGTTGCCGTCCATGCCGAAACCGCAGACGACGTGACGCTGGCTACCGAGGTACGCACCACGGTGATGCCGCAGTACGAGGTACAGGTAACGGAGACTCCCGGTCTTGATCCATCCGATCGTCCGGCGATGCGCGAAATGATCAGCAGTGGCTTGCTCGATATGCAGCGGCTGGCGACCTTGGAGATAGGCCCGCTCGTTGATGCCTTGAGCATGCTGACTAAAGACTACGCCGCGTGGATTGATGAACAGCGCGCTCGCGTAGGGGCCGAGGTCACCGGCTACGACACCCAGGCGCAACAAGCGACAGACCGCTGCCAGGAGATCCACGCACGCCTGCAACAGGGTATCGACACGCTGAAAAGCAATGAGAAAGCGCTGGCTGCGTTCCGGTTTGCCAACCGATCTATGGCCACACAACGCGTGCGCAGCCAATACGCGCTGGCCATGCGCCGGGGCGAGGACGTCACCATCGGCAAGTTCGATTTACTGAAGAACCGCAGTTGGCGTCCATTCCAGCTGGCGTTTCTGCTGCTCTCGATCCCGTCACTGGCAGATCCGAACCACCCGGATCGTGTTGAGCCTGTCGAGGCCTACGCCGATCTGCTGTGGTTCCCCACCGGTGGCGGCAAGACCGAAGCCTATTTGGGCGTGGCGGCCTTCACCATGGCCATTCGGCGCATGCAGGGCAATCTCGGCGGGTATGACGGCTCACGCGGTTTGGCCGTGATTATGCGTTACACGCTGCGCTTGCTGACGTTACAGCAATTCCAGCGCGCCACCGCATTGATTTGCGCCATGGAAGTGTTGCGGCGAGAGGCGCTCGACAAGGGCGACAAATCCCTCGGCACGGAGCCTTTTACCATCGGCCTGTGGGTTGGCAACAAGGTCACACCGGGCACGACTAAGGACAGCCACCGAGCCATTGAGGATATGCGTAATCCCGGCAAATACAACGCCGGAACGGCATCACCCGCGCAGCTCACCAGTTGCCCGTGGTGCGGCTCGGAAGTGGCTCCCGGACGAGATGTTGAGGTTGACAAAGGCTCTGGCCGAACTTTCGTCTATTGCGGAGACAAGAAGGGCCGCTGCGACTTCTCTAAGGGCAAGTCCAGAAAGCAGCCCCATCCGGGGCTTCCGGTGCTGGTGGTCGACGAGGAGATTTATCACCGCCCACCGACGATGATGATCGGCACCGTGGACAAGTTCGCAATGATGGCGTGGCGTGGTCAGGTGCGCACGCTGTTTGGTCGTGTCGGGCAGGAATGCGAGCGCCACGGACTGCTTTGGCAAGGTGCCGATTGCAATGGCAATCACCAAGCTGGTAAGGGGCTTCCTTCCTCGAAGGTGAAGGCCATTAACTCGATACGCCCGCCTGACCTGATCATTCAGGATGAGTTCCACCTGATTAGTGGGCCGCTGGGCACCATGGTGGGCCTATATGAGACCGCCGTGGATGAACTGTGCGGCTGGACGCTCAATGGCAAGACGGTCAAACCGAAAGTCATCGCCTCCACGGCGACGGTGCGCAAAGCCAAGGAGCAAGTGAACAACGTCTTCATGCGCCGGGTTTCGGTGTTTCCTCCGCACGGCCTAGACGTGGAAGACAACTTCTTCTCGGTGCAACGACCAATCGCAGAGAAGCCGGGACGGCGTTATCTCGGGGTGTGCTCACCCGGCAGTTCACGCCCCGCAATGTTGATCCGCGTCTACACGGCGTTCTTAACGGCAACACAGGAGCTATTCGACCACTTCGGCGAGCCCGCCGACCCGTACATGACCATGGTCGGCTACTTCAATTCCCTGCGTGAGTTGGGCGGGATGAAGCGCTTGGCAGAGGACGATGTGCAGACACGTTCCTACCGTGTGCAAATGAGCATGGTCGAGCGGCCCGCACTGGCGCAACGCAGTATCAGCAACATTCGCGAGCTGACGTCTCGGGTATCAAGTCAGGATATTCCCAAGTACCTCGACAACCTGGAGATCAAGTTCAAGTCCGAGTTCGACACTGCAACCGGCAAGTACGTGACCCGCTGGCAAGAAGGCGATACGCGCGCCATTGATGTCGTGCTAGCGACCAACATGCTGTCCGTAGGGGTCGACGTGAACCGACTCGGGCTGATGGCAGTGAACGGGCAGCCCAAAGGAACCGCTGAATACATTCAGGCCACCAGTCGTGTCGGGCGTTCCTTCCCGGGCTTGGTCTGCACGGTGCTGACATGGGCCAGGCCCCGGGACCTGTCGCATTACGAAACCTTTGAGCACTACCACGCTACGTTCTACAAACACGTCGAGGCGCAATCGGTAACGCCGTTCTCACCGCGCGCGATGGACCGTGGTTTGACAGGTGTGATGCTGAGTCTGATGCGCCTTAAGAACAATGTCTTCAGCCCGAACGAAGGCGCTGGTCAACTGAGCATGTCCAATCAGGCCGAGATGACTGATGCCATCAAGGTATTGGCGACTCGTGCAGGCAATGTTGCTGAAGACAACTCACGCAAGCAGCTGACTGAGACCGAGCTGAAAGAGCGCGCAGACGAATGGGCGAAAGAAGTCAGCAAGGGCGGACGGATCTTGTCGTATGAGAAACGTGGCCCCGAAAAAGACAAGACCGTTGCATTGATCAAATCGCCCGGCCTTCAAGCCTGGGACAACTGGACCGTGCCGATGTCGATGCGGGAAGTGGAGCCCGGTGTGCGCCTGATCATGAATACGAGCCATATTACGGACGATCACGATTGGAAGCCTCGTCCCGCAACGAAGGATGAGGATTGAACATGATCATCAACAACAAAACTCCAGTCGGAGAAGTACGCCCCAGCCAATTGCTGTGGACCTATGGGCCCGGAGCTCTGATTGACCTGCCGAGCCTGTCAGTGGTGACGCTTGGCATCGACCGATGGGAAAAGGATCGCTGCCAGCCGATTCAGGAGGCACGTCTGCTCGCTGCTGTTCGGAAGGTTCTGGGTGCGCAGGTCGAAAACCTGCGGATGCCTCCATTCCATAAGAGTGAGCTCGTCGATGTCTGGTCGGCAGAGGCCAACATCGGTGTTCCCGTTCGGCCATTCCCGCGCTGGATGCGCTGCGTGAAGTGCGGCCTGCTATCACCCTTTGATGCCGGTCTGTTCGAGATCAAGGAGAACCGCTTCAGGCCGGAGCGAACCCGCTTTGTACACAAAGGCTGCCGAGGCTCCAAAGGCGACCAACCTGCGAAGGACGCGGATGCCGTTCCCGCACGTTTCCTGCTGGCCTGCCGAGACGGCCATCTTGATGACTTCCCTTGGCACTACTTCGTCCACGGCGGTAATAGTTCGTGCAAGGGCACGCTGCGCTTCTTCGAGAGCGGCGCGTCGCTGCAAACGGAAAACCTGTGGGTGAAGTGTGATGCCTGTGGGGCATCCAGAAGCATGGCCCATGCTTTCGGCAAGGCGGGAAAAGAGAATCTTCCTGGGTGCCGGGGACGGCATCCGCACCTAGACCACTTCGACCAGGAATGCGATGAGGAAGCACGGGCGGTGCTATTGGGTGCCACGAATAGCTGGTTCCCGATCACGCTCTCCGCACTTGCAATCCCTCAGACCAAGGACCCGCTCAGTCAACTGATCCAGGATGGCTGGGAGTTTTTCGATGAACTCGAATCCGAAGCCGAGGTGTCGGTGACGGTGAAGACCTTGAAGAAGACCGGGGCGCTGCCAGGAATCGACAAGTATCAGGCGGCGTCGATCTGGTCGGCCATTGATGCACACCGCAAAGGCGGCGGGCAGGAGGCCGTGGGTGAGGCCGACATCAAAGGGCCCGAGTGGGATGTGCTGACAGAGGCCAACCCGCCCACGGACTACCCGCACTTCATGAGTAAGAAAGTCCGCACGCCATCAGGATTCAGCGGCCCTATCAGTCGAGTCTTGCTCCTTGAGCGCTTGCGCGAAGTGAATGCCTTGTTGGGCTTCACTCGGGTCGAAGCACCCGAAGAGTCTGGCGATCCGAATGAACGCCCTCAGATGGCCAGTCTGTCGCGCAGCAAGCCAGACTGGGTGCCAGCCAATCAGGTTCATGGCGAAGGAATCTTCGTGCAGTTTAACGAAGCCGCGCTCGTCAAATGGGAGGCATTGGATGGCGTGAAAAAGGTCGACCAGATGCTCCGTGGCGGGCATAAGGGATGGCGCAATTCGCGTCATCTCGAACCGAACGAAGGCTACCCCGGCATTCGCTATGCAATGCTGCACACCCTGTCTCATTTGCTGATTCGTGAACTGGCGCTGGAGTGCGGGTACAACGCTGCGAGCATTCGTGAGCGCATCTATGCCGATACGTCGGGCGACAGCCCGCAGGCGGGCATCCTTATCTACACCGCAGCAGCAGATTCTGACGGCACGCTGGGCGGCCTTGTTGATCTTGGCAAACCAGAAAACCTAGGTCGCCTGCTGGAGCAAGCACTGAATCGCTCGAAGATATGCTCATCCGATCCGCTCTGCTCGGAACATGACCCCGAAAAAGACCGCTCATTGCATGGGGCTGCTTGCCATGCGTGCTCTCTAGTGGCGGAGACCTCTTGCGAGCGAGGCAATCGCTATCTGGATCGATCGCTGCTCATACCAACACTCGAACGCGCCGACGCTGCTTTCTTCAAGGGTTTCTGACATGGATGAACTCTTGGATGCCATTGCAGCCTTGGTCTCTCTGGTCTCGCCTGAGAAGGTGCAGGCCGTTGCCGCCCGCGTTCGTCGAACTGATGCCAGCAAGGCTGCGACGACGTTGTCGAGTGTGGTCGGAACCCCGGTAGC
Source organism: Pseudomonas sp. CFBP2511 (assembly GCF_030209255.1). Lineage (NCBI taxonomy): Bacteria > Pseudomonadati > Pseudomonadota > Gammaproteobacteria > Pseudomonadales > Pseudomonadaceae > Pseudomonas > Pseudomonas sp. CFBP2511. The sequence continues at coordinate 51,997 of NZ_JARVSI010000007.1, forward strand.
CGGCAGCGTGGTCGAGCACCTTGCGGCAGCCTGGCAAAACACCAAGGTCGGTTCTGACGAACTGGCATCAATGCTCATCGCCGCCAGCCACGTTTACGTCAAAGCCGCTTCCGAGCAATCCACCGAACTCGTGTGGACTGGCCCGACGACACCTTTCGTATCGGCGCGTCGAACAGAGCAAGCGCTTTTGCAGGTCATCAACTCCGCAGAACAATTGTTGTTCATTACTAGCTTCGTGGCCTACGACGTGTCCACCATCGTCAAGGCGCTGAACGCGGCAAATGATCGCGGTGTGGGCATCTTAATGCTGCTCGAGTTGTCTCAAGATAATGGTGGCAGCATCACTTTCGATGCAATAGGCAAAATGAAGACGCTGGTTCCGGCCGCCAATCTCTATGCCTGGCGCGACAAGAACGACCCGTTTTCCGACGGCCGCGTCCACGCCAAAGTTGCGGTCGCGGATAGCAAAATTTGTTTCATCACCAGCGCGAACCTGACCGGGCATGCGATGGAGAAGAATATGGAAGCGGGCGTACTCATCTCCGGGGGACATATTCCCACATTGCTAGGTCAACATCTGAAATCGCTGGTTGCTATGAAAGTAGTTTCGCCAATATGAAGTAGTCCCTCTCACAGGCTTAATGCTGTTCACTTAGAGCGGCTAACAACACCCCTTGAATATTATTGGCCAGCGGCAAAATGAGGGCATGACACGTCGCAAAGAGATCTCCAGTGCGCTGTGGAAGCGCATTGAGCCACTGATTCCGCAAGTGAAGCGTTCGCCCAAAGGTGGACGGCCGCGTATCATTGGTGAGCAAGCCCTCAATGGCATTATCTATGTTTTGCGCACGGGCGCGCTATGGGAAGCTCTGCAGCTTCGGGAGCCGGTGCTTCCTGCTCGACAGGAGTGGCGGCGCGCTCGCTGGCTTCGTCTCGCGGACTCGGCGGACTTCGGCTCGGCCTTGTAGACCATGTTGCCGTCGACCTTGATCCAGCTGATATAAAGCAGACGAGCCTTGACACTGACGCCCTGTTCGCTGGCGCGCTCACCTTTTTCATAGGTGAAGACGTCGGTCCACAGATCGCCCAGGCGAAAGCCGATCAGCACCTTCTTCTTGTCTTTGGTGGCCTGCTCGCACTTGCGCACCAGATGTTGAGCCTCCGAGCCCGACACGCGCGTATCGACGACGTCCACCCAATTTTGAGTAGCGCCCCAGTTTGGAGTCCAATTCCCTACCCCGAGGAGATTGGACGTGAAGAAGCGCTTTACCGAGGAACAGATCATTGGCTTCCTGCGCGAAGCCGAAGCGGGCATAGCGATCAAGGACCTATGCCGGCGCCATGGCTTCAGCGAGGCCTCGTACTACCTGTGGCGCAGCAAGTTCGGCGGGATGAGCGTGCCCGATGCCAAGCGGCTCAAGGACCTTGAGTCCGAGAATGCTCGACTGAAGAAGTTGCTAGCCGAGCAGCTGTTCGAGAACGACCTGATCAAGGATGCGCTGCGAAAAAAGTGGTAAGCGCACCGGCGCGTCGTACGCTGGTGCGCGAGTGGATCGGGCGCGGTGCCAGCGAGCGTCGTGCCTTGGCAGCGATCGGCATGAGCGCCAGTGCGCTGCGCTATTGCCCGCGCGAAGACCGCAATGGCGAACTGCGCGAGCGCATTCTTGCGCTGGCGCATCGCCATCGTCGCTATGGCGTGGGGATGATCTATCTCAAACTGCGACAGGAAGGGCGCATCGTGAACTACAAACGCGTGGAGCGGTTGTACCGCGAACAGCAGCTACAGGTCCGGCGGCGCAAGCGCAAAAAAGTGCAAATAGGCGAGCGTCAGCCGCTGCTGCGGCCATCGCAGGCCAACCAGGTGTGGTCGATGGACTTCGTGTTCGACCGCACTGCCGAAGGGCGGGTGATCAAGTGTCTGGTGATCGTGGACGATGCAACCCACGAAGCGGTCGCCATCGACGTGGAGCGCGCGATCTCGGGACATGGCGTTGCGCGCGTGCTGGATCGGTTGGCACACAGTCGCGGCTTGCCGAAGGTGATCCGCACTGACAACGGCAAGGAGTTTTGCGGTAAGGCGATGGTCGCCTGGGCGCATGCCCGTGGCGTGCAGTTGCGGCTGATCCAACCCGGCAAACCGAACCAGAACGCCTACGTCGAATCCTTCAATGGCCGACTACGCGACGAATGCCTCAACGAGCACTGGTTCCCGACACTGCTGCACGCGCGCACCGAAATCGAACGCTGGCGACGCGAATACAACGAGGACCGACCCAAAAAAGCAATCTGCGGCATGACCCCGGCTGCGTATGCCCAACATCTGGCAAACACCGATATCATTACCCCCGGACTCTAAACCAAGCCACTACTCAGGGTGGGAGGACGTCGTCGAAACGCACATACGAGACGTCGTCGCTTGGACCGTTGAGCGCTGCGATGTCGCAGGCCAAGAAAGGAGAACCTTTCTTCGGCTTCACTTCGCGGATGCGATTGAGATAGTCGAGGCCAGTGATGTGCAGGTCGAAAAAGGACTTTTCGTTGGATGTGGTCATGGTGGATCTCCTGAAAAAGAATGCGGAGACACACCGACCCTGACAGGGAGGTGTAAAAACCCCCGCGTGGGTTGATGAATCGTGATATTTGCCGTGACTAAATTGGCATCACCGCCGACCATGCACGCGACCCTGAGATGCATCAGACCAAGAAGGGCAATCAGTGGTATTTCGGGATGAAGGCGCACATTGGCGTGGATGAATTTTCCGGGCTGGTGCGCCACGTCCGTTGCACGGCCGCCAACGTCGCCGATGTGACGGTGACGCACGCAGTGCTGCATGGGAAGGAAGACAGCGTGTTTGGGGGTAGCGGCTACACCGGTGCCGATAAGCGCGAAGAACTGCAGGACTGCGAGGCTGCATTTTTCATTGCTGCCAAGCGTTGGACGCTTCAAGCCATCGGCAACAGACGCGAGCGTGCTCGACAAGCGCGTTGGGAACACTTCAAGGCCAGCGTGCGCGCGAAGGTGGAGCATCCATTCCGGGTGATCAAGCGCCAGTTCGGTTACACCAAGGTCCGCTATCGCGGCCTGGCCAAGAACACGGCGCAGGTGCTGATGTTGTTTGCGCTGTCAAACCTGTGGATGAAGCGAAAGCAGTTACTGCCTGCTATGGGGAGCGTGCGCCTGTAGCCCGGGGTTTTCCCACGGAAAGCGCCAGAAATGGCCAAACTCCGAAGATCCAAACGCGACTCGCCGGAACGATTCGACATTCCGCGCTCTCAGGCCGCGTTATTCAGACCTTCCGTAACCGTCGAGGTTGTAGTAATGATAAAACCCGACGACGGTCTACCCTGTGCTACATGCTGTGTAGGAACTGCCAGTCTGACAAAATGGATCATTGAAGTAATTTGCGCTGCTTGGCAAAACAGCACCGTTCATCCATGCCGTCCCGCTCCCATCGTAGCCAACCTCTTGAACAACGACGCGCAATTGTGTCACTCCATGGTTGCCGGTTGTTGATGCTTGACCCACCGTCGTCATGTACTCCCAACCCCCGAACAGGGTAGAGCCGACAGCGTAGACGATAACCCGAGAGAGAGGCGCCGCCGGTGCCAAGATGTGCATGTCGGGTCCGCCCTGCGGGAGCATTGTCGTTCCGACTGATGCGCGATCCATTGCGCTTTGCGGATACAGGATCGGCGGAAAAACTGTAATGGCTCTGTGGATCTTTTGTCTTTCCTCAGCGGCGGCCGAGTTCGCAAAGACAGAATTGCCAATGCAACTGCTATTCCGAATATCCGTTTCCTAGCGGTTTCTTGGTAGGCGCAGCGGGTTGCTGCGAAGCAATAATACTTTGGTAGGTAATGTGCGATCCGCAGCAGCTTTCGGAATTCGTATACAAATTGACTTCAGAACCTATGCACCATCCAGGCTGATGGCGATCAATGGCCGCCCTCCGCAAGATGCGGTCTGACGCCGATACTAACAGTAGTGGATACGCCCGCGGGGTCGTTCGGCATTGGCTCGAAGCGAGCGGGCCGCAGGGCGTACCTGCGGCCTTCTTGATCGACGCGCATGTCGTGATCGACCGGACCGTCGATCCTGCCAAAATCGGGGCTGTAATGCCTGTCGTAGAGAATGCAACATGCCGGGGAACGTATATTCCGGCCACTTCCCCTGGGTCTGGCCGACACTTGCAGTACTGGCTGCGCCGCGCTCAAAATACGGTCGCAGGGAAGAACGCACACCTTAAATGCCCGGAGGCAGCCACATGGCCAGCACCACCGAGATCGCAGCACTGCTGTCTGCCACCGATGCACAGGGCCGGGTCGATCCGATGGCCTACGAAGCGCAACGGTTGATCCTGCAGCACCAAGGCCTGGGGAGCGTGGATGCTGCTGCGCTGGTGCATGCTCTGCCGGCCTCGCCGGGATTCGCCGCCTTCGACCGTAACGCCTTCTTTTCCGCCATCGACCAGCGCCTGGAGACGCCGCAGGAACGGCAGCGCTTTGCTGATGCGCTGGACCAGGCCAACCTCAGCGATAGCTTGCTCGAGCGGCTGGGCGAGCGGGCCTTTGAGGCCGGTGGGCAGGCCTATGACGCTACGCGCAAAGCGGCGAGCCGGGCCGGCGCCCAAGTCAGCGATGGCCTGGCCACTGCGCAGCGCACCGCCCGCCACCCGGCCGCCGATCCCGGTGCCTCGCCCGCGTTGCGCGCTGCAGCGAATGTCGGCAGCAACGTGATCGGTGAGGCTCAGCAAGGCTACGGTTTCGTCACCGGCGGTGCCACGCACGCCCTGTCCACGCTCAGCGATACCGTCGATCTGGCGCGCATGGGTGTGCGCTTGGCGTCCGATCCCAACTACCGAGACGTGGTGGTCGGCATGGTCCGCATCTATGCCGCCGAGGTCGCCGCCGACCCGCACAAGCCGATCGACCAGGTCCGCAGCGCCGTCACGCAGGCGTGGCAGCATTGGGAACAGGGGTTGGCACAGGCGCAACGCGATGGGCGCGAGCGCGAATACATCGGCAGCGCGGCCGGTGCGGCCGGAGTGGAGATCCTGGCCACCCTGGTGCCGGCAAGCAAAGTGAGCAAGCTCGGCAAGGCCGCGCAGATCATGGAGGACATCGCCCCCCGGGCCGCCGCCGAGGCCAGCGAAGGCCTGGCCGATGCCGCGCGTGCCGAACGCGCTGGTGCGCGCGCCCACGACGGCACTGAGTATGCGCCCGAGCGCCATGCGGGCTTGCCCAGCCGCGCTCGCGCCTACGCCGAGGGGCTGGAGGAAATCGGCCAGGCCGCCCGGCGTGGTGGTGAGGCCGGCGAAGGGGCGCAGCAGATGCTGCGCGGGCTGGTCGGCCAGGCCCGCCAGGACGGCCACCTGGACGATCTGGTCCGCGCCGCGCGCGCCACCGACAACGTCGAAGGCCTGCTGCGCAGCGGCCAACTGGCACCGCACGAACTCACCGCCATCCTCAAGCGCACGCCGGGTGTCTTTGACGGCAGGATCGATTTCCCGACGGCCCTAGACCACAGTACGCAGGGCGTGGACCTGACCCGGCTCACCACCCGCCAGCTCGGCGACATCGGCGAAGCCATCCAGACCCATGACCTGGTAAAGCAGGGATATAGCGACATCGTCGCGATCAAGAACCGCTCCGGTCACGGCATCGACCTGGTCGGCCGCAACCCTGATGGTGATCTGGAGTTCTTCGAGATTAAGACCTCGGCCAAGGGATTGGCGCCGGCGCAACATGGGGACCCGGAACAATTCGTAGCCAAGCGGCTTGAGCGGGCGATTGACGCCCAGGGTCACTGGGATCCGAAGAACACGATACCTGGGCTGAAGTCGATCGCTCAGGATATCAGCAGGGAAATCGGCCCGGAGGCCGAGAACATCAACGCCACGTGGGTGCGGCTCAATCTGAGCCGGAGCCCGGACGCGCCGCACTTGCAGATCGAACGCAAGATAGATCCATGGGTCAAGCCCGCAGCGCCGAAACAGACGATGCTGACTCCTGGCGATGCCGACCACCCAGACCACGCCGCATTTGACACGATACTGCGCACGGTGCAGGGCGACGGCCGTTGGAACGTTGCGGAAAGCCACAATATTGCCGCGAGCCTGCTGAAGGAATACAAGGCCGATCCGCTGTGTAAGACCCTGGACTCGGTGCGCATCGGCGGCAGCGCCGATACGCCATGCATCTTCGCGGTCAGTTCGCCACACGGCGACAGAGGCCCGGATTTCCATGTCCACGTCCAAGCCGAGCAAGCTGCGCAGCGCCCGGCGGCCGAGAGCTTCGCTCAGGTCCAACAGATCAACCAGCAACAAGCGCAGACCCAGGAAACAGAGCAACAGAACCTGGCTCACCGCGGCCCGAGGATGAGTTGATGGCAAACGACAAGAGCGACCAACACCCGCCCACGTGGCATCCTTCGTTGAAGAAGACCTTCAAGCGGTGTGATCGCTGGATCGAGCGCGCCAGCCGGGACAATGAACCACAGCGATATTTCGACAACATAGAGAACTATCTTGCGGCCTCCGGCCCTGTGTCGGGCAAACTTTGGATGGAACTAACTTGGGCTGGCCATGTGTATGCGGTCCAAGCCTGCGCCCTCAGCGGCCAAGGCCGCTTGGACGAACTCGCCCAGCCGCTGCGCTGGGCGGTGGCGATGCGCTCAATCGCATTTCGCTTCGAGGCCGCCGTGACCCTGGCCTGGACCACTGAGCGGCAACCGCTGCTACCGTTCTGGACCAGCATGAAGGTGGCCGCCACCGCAATGCTCTCGCAGTGGGAGGCCACCGAGGCTGGTGCCCGCTTCCTGATCCAGGTCGCGCACAAGGACCAGGCCCTGAAGCCCGATGAGTGGCGTCGCGAGGGGTGGGGCAAAGGCACTAACGACACCTTCCTGATTTTCCTGTTCGCACAGGCTTTCGGCATTTCGACCCATTACCGGCCTGTGCACCCGCTGATCCCCGAATACCAGGCCGTGCTCGACCACTGGCGCAGCACCGACGCAGCGGCTTTCCAGGCGGCCATGCAGGCCGCGGCCGACTGGCACATCGCCCGCAGCAAGGATGGCACCGAGCGCAACACCTACGAGTTCGAGAAGGACATCGATCGCGTCTACCCCGCCGAACTGCTCGCCGTGCAGGCCCTGCGCCAGCGCGACGGCCTGCCGCATTTCGACACCGGCCATCTGCTGATTGACACGCCCTGGGCTATCCTGCGCAACCTGACCGAGTGTGCGTCGCATCCGCTCGCTGTGACGGTGGAGGAGCGGGTGCGCAGGGACTATCCAGATTTCCGTTGAGGCTAATACCTCAGACACAATGGGGCGATGGGCCAGTACCGATTCCCCATGGCCGCCGGTGTGGGCTGGTGCGACGCTGCCGCCATGTTCAGCTGACCTCGGTCAGCAACATGCCCAGGTAGCCATGATCTTCGAGGCTACGGCGCGGTTCCGTCAGCGTGATCAGACCAGTTCGCATCCGGCATCCCAGTGCGAACAATCGCCGAGCCATCGGCGTTCTTGGTCGAACTGGGCGCCGCGATCAGCGTCGCATCGACGATTGTGCCCGACTGCAGGCTCTGGCCCTTGCGTGCCAGATGCGCGTTGACCGCTTCCAGCATCCGCGCGGCAAGGCCATGGGTCTCCAGCAGGCGCCGAAAGTTCAAAATCGTGGTCTCGTCCGGAACGTTGTCCAAGCCACCGAGGTGGGCAAAGCGCCGCAAGGTCGGAATCTCGTGCAGCGCTTCTTCCATCGCCGGATCGCTAAGCGCATACCACTGCTGCAGCAGATGAATCCGCAACATCGTCGCCAGTGCGTATGGCTGTCGACCAGGGCGCCCCGACACCGGATAGTGCGGTGCGATCAGACCGAGCAAGTGCTGCCACGGAACCACCTGCTCCATCTCGGCTAGGAAGATCTCCCGGTGAGTCTGCTTGCGCTTGCCCAGGCCCTCAGCGTCACCGAACGTCAGTTGCATGGATCACTGCTCAACATGAGGCGGGTAGTGTCGCGTATCTATGGTGCGTTGTTCAGAGGGGCTCTGCGTCCGTTGCAATGGCGTAGATGGCAGTCCTTGAACCTTGATGGAAGCCCTTGGGCGAATTTTGTTGCATAGGGCGAAAAACAAGGCTAGAATTCAGGCCTTCGCTAATCATCGAGGCGAAGAAAGTAATTGGGAATCAACGACTTAGCGCTCTAGAGCATGACTCGTTTCCCGCTCCAGATATTTTCAACACGCTTCAATTGAAGTGTGTGGAAACCAGAAAGAGGCTTATGCCTCTTTTTTTTCGTCCTGATAAAAGCTGCTCATGGCCATGAGTAACCGCGAGCTTCAGTGCGTTATTCGATGTCTGTTAAATCAGTGTCTCGATGTACTTGCCTCTCTCCAGGCCTGTGAACGGCTCTCTATCCCTTCAGCACCAGAGACATGTCAGGGTAACTGGCGCAGATGAAATCAACGAAGGCGCGAACCTTGGGTGAGACAAGGCGCCTGGACGTATGCAGCACCCAGAGTTCGGGTTGTGCACCCGATATCGTGCCCCACTGAACCAACTCTCCACGGGCAAGCTGGCTCCATGCGATGGACTGTGGAATGAGCGCAGCACCGCCTCCGGCGACAGCCGCATCGCGGACCATCATCAGCGACGAGAACCACAGTTTCGGAATCGGTTCCAGAACCAGATGTCCGTTATCGAGTTTCCAGTGGGTGGGCTGGAAGCTCGACGTCACAATGGCAGGCGTCTGTCTGATGGCGCCTGGCATTGGCCTGGGCAGTTCCGGTGCCGCCACGACTATCAGTCGGTCCCTGGCGAAGCATCGGCCCACCAGACTGCTGTCCGGGTCAGGATTGATGCGGATAGTGACGTCGAACTGCTCCTCGACGAGGTCGACCAGGCGGTCCTCCGCCGTGACTTCAATGATCACCTCCGGGTAGGCGGCATAAAACCCGGCGCCGATGCGACCCATCGCAAGTTGAGAGAACAGAACGGGGGAGGCGACACGCAAGCGCCCGCGCGGCGTCGCAACGCCATCACGGGTCGCCGTCATGGCTTCTGCCACCTCACCCAGCGGCCCCTCTGTTCGTGCCATCAACATTTCACCGGCTTCGGTGAGTTTCAGGCCGCGAGCGCTGCGCTCGATCAGCCTGACGCCCAGTTGTTCCTCAAGGTCCGCGATTCGGCGCGATAGGGTTGCCTTGGATATGCCGCTCGCACGGCTCGCTTTTCCGAGCCCTTCGTTGTTGGCCACAAGCATGAAATCGATTAGCGCGTTCAGGTTCATGGTGTTCCATTTTTGAAACGAAGTGTCTGCACTTTGGCGTCTCTGCTTAATTTGCGCAACAGGTTATCTTCTCGTCATCGGATCTCAGCATGAGGCATTGCGATGAACACTCTGCAAAACACGCGGTGCTCGTCCATGCCTGAGTTCCGGATAGGCGAGGTCGCTGGCTTCTCAGGCATCCCAAGGCGATTGAACGTAATCGCACCGTTTCGGGAGCCGGCAAAGTCGTTGCGGACTTCTCACGCTGATTGACACCACCCCCCATTACTGCAGGAGATTAAAAAATGAGCATTCTCGTTACTGGCGCCACGGGCACCATCGGTTCACTCGTTACGCAGGGCCTCGCCAGCGCGGGTGCCGATGTCAAAGCCATGGTGCGCCAACCCGGCAAGCGTGATTTTCCGGCTGGCGTCACCGAGGTAGTCGCAGACCTCACTGATGTGTCCTCCATGCGTGTCGCGCTGTCTTCGGTGCGCACGCTGTTTCTGCTCAATGCAGTGACGCCCGATGAAGTTACGCAAGCGCTGATCGCGCTGAACCTCGCTCAGGAGGCTGGTATCGAGCGCATCGTTTACCTGTCAGTGATTCATGCCGACACGTTCACCAACGTTCCGCACTTCACCGGCAAGTACACGGTCGAGCGCATGATCGAAAGCCTCGACATCCCCGCGACTATTCTGCGTCCCGCGTACTTTATGCAAAACGACCTCATGGTCCAGCAGACGATCCAGAACTACTCGGTGTACCCAATGCCTATCGGCTCGGCGGGCGTTTCAATGATTGACGCGCGCGATATTGCCGATGTTGCCGTGGCAGAACTGTTGCGACGCGACGAGGCATCTTCTGCTCTTGATCGTGTAACGCTGGAGTTGGTGGGGCCACAAGCGCTGACTGGTGCATCCGTGGCACAAACCTGGAGTTCCGCTCTGGATCGCGAGATCGCCTACGGTGGCGATGATGTAGCAGCCTTCGAAGGGCAATTGGCTTCTTACGGTCCTGGCTGGCTGGCTTACGACATGCGCTTGATGATGGCGGGCATCCAGAAGTTCGGTATGCAAGCGGCTGAAGGAACCGTGGAACGGTTGGAAGCCATCATTGGGCACCCGCTGCGCTCTTATGAAGGCTTCGTCCGCGAAGCCACTGCCGGCGTCTAAAAAACGAGCAGGGGGCATTTTGGCCAATGTATTGCCCTTTGCTAATTCCTCTACGTTCGGCTCCGCGCCGTATAAAGTGAACACTTGTATGAGCAACCAAGCTTTCAATCAATCCGGCAGTACGAGCAACGCGTTCAAGTACACATCCCTTGGATTACGTTTAATAGCTGCCCTGGCGTTTCTTGCGGCTGGCGGTGCCAAGCTCGCCGGCGTGCCCATGATGGTCGAGATCTTCGACCATATTGGCTTGGGTCAGTGGTTTCGTACCGTGACGGGGTTGATCGAAATCGTCGCTGCTGTCGCCCTGTTCATACCTGTCACCATCGGGTTGGGAGGTCTGCTGCTGGCGGTCACTATGTGCGTTGCGATTTTCACTCACCTCTTCGTTATCGGGGGTAGCCCTGTACCGGCAATCTTTTTGCTATTGGTCACGGCTGGTATCGCCTGGCTCCATCGCGCCAGCATTTTCAATCTGATCCGTCCAGTGTAAGCCTCACTTCACGGGAATCGACGCCATGACTACTTCCTCAACCACTCCTGACACTGGTTTGTGCCGGCATATTACTCAGCGCACTCTAGGGGCGGCAGGTCATGGGCCTATAACCCGCCTGATGAGTCCATCTGATCTAGGTCAGCTCCTCAAACCGTTCGTGTTCCTTGATATCTTTGACGTCAGTGGCGATGCAGTCCACGCGATGGAGAGCATGCCCATACATCCTCATTCCGGCATAGCGACGGTGACCGTATTCACAGAAGGCAGGGTGCGCTATGACGATCCGGGAAATGGGCAAGGCACCTTCGGTTACGGTGGTGTCGAATGGATGCGTGCAGGTGGTGGCATTTGGCATGGTAAAGAACTGACTGCCGAAGAGGTTCCTCGCATCCAGGGATTTCAACTGTGGATTGCCTTGCCGGCGGGCCTGGAAAACGCTGAGCCTGAAAGCCGTTATATCGAGTCGGTTGGAACGATCGAGGGTCAGCCGGCTCATGTCATCCTTGGCAACTACCAAGGCGTGCAAAGTCCCGTCCCTGCGCCTGAGGGCGTCAATTATCTGCTGGTCACACTAAAGCCGGGTGAGCGTTGGGTCTATCATCCGCCTATCGGGCACAGCGTCGGATGGCTCGCAGTTGCCAAGGGCGCGCTGAATGCCGAAGGTGTTGTTCGGGCTGGCGAGATGGTTGGTTTCGACTCCAGCGAGCTGCCCATTACATTGCACGCTTCAGATCAGGAGGGTGCGGTATTCGTCTTGGGTTCGGCGGTACCCCATCCACATCCGCTTCACCTTGGGTACTACTCGGTGCATACCAATGCGCAGTCGCTTGAAAAGGGGGAGCGACGCATAGCCGAACTGGGCAAGAAGTTGCAGGCTGCGGGAGACCGCCGTACGGAGTCAGGAACAACTCCAGTCTTTCGCTGACAGCCTGCAATCCTTTGCAAGTGGAAATTGAACAGCCTGAGCAAACCGGCAGGGCGATTCATTCTTCTGTCCGGCTATTGTTCTGTTCGGTTTTAACCGATGGAGGTCCGAGGCAGGACCTCAATAGGCGACCCAGATGGAGTCGTTGTCGGCGGACAGTACGCAGCGCTCGACCCATCGCACGCCTTCGACGCCAGCGTCTATTCCTGGATAGCGCACCGCGCTGAGGGCTTGGGTATCGGATCGGTCAGTCGCATCCATGGCCAGGGCAAAGCGGTAATAAAGATTGGCCCATGCTTCGAACAGGCCTTCCGGGTGACCACCGCCAATACGGTCGTCTATCAGCGCATTGGGGTGCAGATACCCCATACCGCGCTCAAGTATTTGCGCGGGCTGCCCCTGAACTTCAAAGCTCAACTGGTTAGGTCGCTCATCCCACCACTCGAGGCTGGCGCGAGAGCCGATGACGCGGATCTTCTGGCCATGCATGGAGCCTGCATTGACCGCGCTCGACCACACCATGCCCATCGCGCCACCTTCGTATTCCATCAAGGTGTACGCGTTGTCTTCCAAGGGCGCGCGGCTGGCGACGAAGCTTTGCCGACTGCACATCAGGCGTTTGATTTTCAGGTCAGGCAGCATCACTTCCGACAAGTACAACGGGTGCGTTCCGACATCGCCAAGCACGTAGCTCGGCCCCGCCTGACGCGGATCGACACGCCATTGCGTCGCCTGGCTTTGCGCCTCCACCGGCGCGCTATGGAAACCGTGGGCGAACTGCATGTGCACCATGCGCACGTCGCCCAGTTCACCGGCGGCGATCATTTCCCGGGCCTGTTCGATCAGTTGATGGCCGGCATACCCGTAGGTCACACCGACAATGCGGTTATGTTTATGCGAAAGTTCGCGCAGGTTTTCGGCCTGCTCGACAGTGAAACACAGGGGTTTTTCACACACCACGTGCAGCCCGGCCTCGAGCGCTGCCTTGGTGATGGAGTAATGCGTGCCATTAGGCGTGGCGATCGAGACCGCTTGAATGCCGTCTGCACGCCGGGCCTCCTGTTCGAACATACTCAGGTAATCGGCGTAACAGCGTTCGCTATCGACACCCAGTTGCTCGCCAAAGGCGCTGCCTCTTATCGGATCGATGTCGAATGCGCCCGCCAGCAGTACAAAGGTATTGTCACGCAATGCTGCGCAGCGGTGGATGTAGCCGATCTGGCTCTGACTTCCGCCGCCTACCATGGCCCAGCGGATCGGTTGGGAGATACGTTTGCTGCCGTTGATCATGGAATATGCCTCGTGCGGGTCAGAATCCGACAGTTGCCAGGTAGGTGCGACTGGATCGGACATCTTCCAGGCTCCCGTTGGCGTTTCGAGGGTCGCGTTCCTGCTCGACCGTGATGTATCCCTCGTAGCCCAGCGTCTGAATAAGCCGGTAAAGGCTCGGGTAATCGATCACGCCGCGCCCGATGGGGCACATGACGCCCCTGGCGCAGGCGTCGAAGAATTTGATGCGCTGCTTCATGACGTCGTCAAAAACGCTTTGGTCAATGTCTTTGAAATGGATGTAGTCCAGACGGTCGGCGTAAGTGCGCAGTGACGCCGCAGGATCCATGCCCGCGTAGTAGAGATGCCCGGTATCCAGGCAGAGCCCGGCAACGTTGTCTGGAATGTCCTCGACCAGCCGCGCCAGCTCGTCGGCGAATTCGATATAACCGCCGGCGTGCGGGTGAATAACAGGGCGAATGCCGTACTCGTGCCAGGCGATCTGACAGATAGCCCGAATGTGCTCCATCATTGTTTGCCAAGCCCCATCGTCAAGGCGTTGAGCCAACTCTGAGTGGCCCGCAGCATAGTCGCGTTCCTCATGTCCCCAATCAATGATGACCAGGTAAGGGCCGGCAAAGCGCTGCCGGGGCTCCTTATCGATGGGCGGGAGTTGCTTGAGCAATGCGCAAATATCGTGGGTCTGGCGGAGCAGAGATGGCAAGTTGGTTAGGGTTACCAAATCATCGAAAACAGTGCCGGCCACCACATGCAGGCGGTTTTCGCCAAGGGCCGCTGAAACCACTGCCGGGTCAAGCGGCAGGTAACCATACGGGCCTAACTCAATTCCGCGATAGCCCGCTTCGCTGGCTTCGCCGAGTACGTCGCGCCACGCTGGCAGATAGGGGTTTTTTACATCGTCGACGCCCCAGCAGCAGGGTGCTGTGGAGATATGAATGGTCATGAATGCACTCCGGTTTTGTTGTTGTTAATGAGTGTTTGGCGTTGAGTCGATCCTATTTCAGTCGTGTGGGTCAGGGCTACGGGAGGCTGGATAACGCTGTCAAAACCCTTCATGATCATGGAAAAGGAATGTCAAAAAATGTCAGAACTGCCTCGTCGAAAGTTGCGCCCCACCATGGCTGATGTCGCACGCGAGGCGGGCGTGAGCCTGTCGACTGTCGACCGTGTGCTGAATCTGCGTGCGGACGTGCGTACCGACACAGCACAGCGTATTGCCGCCGCGGCGGCACTCTTGGGCTTCCATGCCAAAGGGGTGATTGAGCAGCGGATACTCAACGATAAACCGACTGTGCGGCTGGGTTTTCTGCTGCAGAAAAGCGGCGTGGCATTCTATAAAGGTCTCGCACAAGCGCTGTCGAACGCGGCAGCGACTTTCACGCGAGCGCGTGTCCAGGTGGTCATCGGTTACCTGGATGACCTTGACCCGGCGACGGTGGCCCAGCGTCTGTTGGCGCTGGGTGATCAGGTCGATGGTGTCGGTATGGTTGCGGTCGATCATCCGCGTGTGCGTGATGCCGTCGCCAGCCTGCAAGTTGCCGGCGTTCCTGTGGTCGCCTTGATTTCTGAGCTGGCAGGCCTTGGCTCTGCCTCTTACGTCGGTGTCGACAATCGGCTGATGGGACGCACGGCGGGGTGGTTTGTCACGCGCCTGGCAGGGTCCCCAGGCTCGGCCGCGGTGATGGTCAGCAGCCAGCGCTTCCAGTGTCAGGAGCTGTGTGAGATGAGCTTTCGCAGTTACCTGTCGAGCCACTCAACGGATTGGGAGTTACTGGCATCACGCCTGACGCTTGAAGACGACGATTTCGCCTATGGTAATGCGCTGGACTTACTGAGCGGTGAGCCAGAGCTTTCGGCGTTGTACGTGGCGGGAGGCGGAGTCGCCGGGGTATTACGTGCACTGCGCGAGCTCCAACAGCAGCAGATCAGGCTACCTGTGGTGGTGTGTCATGATTTGACGCCTCTGACCCGCGAAGCACTGAAAGCTGACCTGGTACAGGTCGTGCTTTCTCACCCGATTGTGCAGGTGGCGGAGCAGACGGTGAGGGCGCTGGTCGCAGCGTCTTCGGATTTGACCCGGGTCGCCAGAGTGACAGTGCCCATACAGATCGACGTCAGTGAAAGCATCGCTTGATAATGCGCTGGCGTGGCCACCGGTTACGCCTGTCACAGCTGCACGCGATGCCTGGAGCCGCTCGACGCTATCACCGTCAGCGGGTGAGCTGAAAACTGTCTTCAATCAGTGAATGGATTTCTTTTGCGCCGAGAGGCCCGTTCAGCAGCACGGTGATCCAGTGTTCCTTGTTCATGTGATAAGCCGGATAAATGCCAGGCTTTTTCCTCAACGAACCCACCAGCTCTGGCTGAACTTTCAAGTCAATGACATCAACCCGCTTATCCCCATTGATACCTATTTTTTCGGCAGGAATGTCCATGAGGAGGGCATACCATTTGTCATTGTCCGAATGCCTGAAGACCGCGTAATCAGGAAACTTTTCCCACGGATGATCCGGCTTCGTGTCGTATTTTTTCTGTACGTAGTCGATAAATTGCTGGCGGTTCATGGGCTGCTCCCTGGCCTTGGATCAACAGGAGGTTGAGTGTTCGTCGCTTTGCGTGGGCTCGAACGAAATGCTTTCAACCTCAACAATCATGGAACTGGTCGTTCTGACCTGCGCAGGGCCGGATAATTCATGGCTTGGGCTATTCCGTCCATCTCCGACCATCACAGTCCGCGGCCTTCGCCACCGTCGTGGGCATACCTAAATTCAATCTCAAAACTATACCCATGTGTACATTTTAGGTTGACGTGCAATGGCCAACCGACTAAAACTATACACGTCGGTACAGTTTTGGCGGGCGAGGCTTTCTGGCTGGCCAATCATGAATCCAGACCTGTTCGGCAACTCTCTTCCGAATTTTTCTAACCTGATTGAGCTGGAGCATTGCGCATGCACTACGTTAACCACATGAAGCTGGTCGGGCTTTTGCTGTTGGGGTTTCTCGCCACAGGTTGTGCCAGCCATGAGCCGTCGCCTTATTCAGGAATCGAGTCCTCGCTTGAAATGCGCCCCAACAAACAGGACAACTCGGGTCGTATTCCCTTCAAGTACTCGACGTCGGTCAACTGGAATCAATACGATAAAATCATGCTCGAGCCGGTGGTGATCTACTCGGGAGCGGATGCGCAGTTTTCAGATCTGGAACGCAAGGACAAGACCGCGCTGGCCAACGACATGACGGTCAAGTTCTCGGAAGCCTTGGGCAAGCATTTTCGATTCGCCGACACACCTGCACGCGGGACATTGAGGATTCGCCTCACGCTGACAGGTGCCGAGACGACGGTGGCGGGTTTATCGACGTTCTCCCGGTTCGATATCGGCATGGGGTCCTATAACCTCGTTCAGGCCTCCAGAGATCGTGAAGGCACATTTACCGGGTCGGTCAGCTACGCGGTCGAGATCTACGATGCGTCCACTTCGCAGCTTCTGGAGTCCTATGTGACCCGGCAATATCCTAAGGTCTATGACATAAGCTCGACCTTCGGGCGCTTGTCGGCAGCGCAAGCCGGTATTTCCCGCGGGGCGGAGGAGTTGGTCGAGGTGTTGCTCTCAAAGTAGAGCTGCCTTGGGAAGCCCGGCCTGATAACCGGGCCTCTTTGGCAGTCAAACACCTGAGAAAAGAAAATGCTATTTATGAATAATAAAATAAATATAAATCAAAAATAATAATATTAGCTTATGACCAAATAGAATTATATTTTCACTATTGATTCCGTTATGTTTGGTTCCAACAGCCTACCCCTTACCTCGGATGGTACCAATCGTTATCAGGATTCTGTGCTGCATGCCGCCGTCGAGTGCGCCATGACCGAGGGACAAACCATTCCCCTCAAGCAGAATCGTTGGAAGGGAGTTCAACGTATGTTGCCTGTTCAATCCTGCCACTGGCTTTATTCCTCTCGCCCTGTTGTTGACGGGCGCTGCGCGACACTTCTGCCGCCAACCGGCTTGTCACCTCACCCCTAGCTCATCGCGCAGGTTTTACCTGCATAGCCTGAAACGTGCGTACTGCGCTGTCTGGACGACAGCGGGAGTGCCCGACTTTGCGATTTGCATGCATGGCTTCAATGATCGCCATGTCTGGAGTGGATATGAAGCAAGCCTTACACCGTGCCCGAGCATCGTCTGCTGCGCCGGGTTTCTGCCCGCTGGCGTTGGCGATAGGGGGCGTGTTGCTGTCAGGGACGATTCAGGCTCAGGAAAAAACCTTCGAGGACGAGCGTCGTACCTTGTCCACCGTGGTGGTCACCGGTAATCGCGGCGCCGAGCAGCGCACCGTGACGAGCAGCCCGGTGCCGATTGATGTGGTCAGTGCCAAACAGTTAAAAAGCACCGGCAAGCCTGGCCTGATGGAAGCCTTGAGCGCAGTGATTCCATCGCTGACGCTGCCGGAAAAAACCGGTTGGGACGCCAGCGGCATTGCCCGGGCGCCCAACTTGCGTGGCCTGAGCGCCGCCGAGGTGCTGGTGCTGGTCAATGGCAAACGCCGCCATACCAGCGCGACGCTGAACATCAACGGCATCAACACCGGTGCTGCGCCCGCAGACCTCGATCTGATTCCCATCAGCGCCATTGATCATGTCGAAGTGTTACGCGATGGCGCGGCGGCTCAATACGGCTCCGATGCCATTGCAGGGGTGATTAACGTCATCCTCAAGGCCGACACCAGCGGCACGTCGGTGACCAATGCCGGGCTCGGTTATGACGGCAAGAAGCAGACCGTGCAGCAAAGCCTTAACAAAGGCTTCGAGATTGGCGACGGCGGTATCGTGCAACTGGCGCTGGATGCGCGCAGCCAGAATGACGACAACAAGGCCAGCGCCAATGGCTACAGCTACGAGCAAGCCTACGACCTGGCAGGCAAGTCCACGTACGGCGGTTACGGCACGCCGAAAACCAATCTGCTCACACTGGGCTACAACGCCGAGTTACCGATTGACGACAGTTTCAGCCTGTATTCCTTCACCACCTATTCGCGGCGCAAAGGCGAGCAAGGTCAGAACTTTCGCCTGCCGACCATCACCAACACCATTACCACCGGGCCTAACGGTTACCCAGCGGGATACACGCCGACCTGGTACATCGATGAAGACGATTTTCAGGCCGCATTCGGTGGCAAAGGCACGCTCGGCGAGTGGGACTGGGATTTGTCCACTACCTACGGGCGTAATGAAGCGGAGCAGGGCACCACGCATAACCAGAACCCGTCTCTGGGGGAGGCCACGCCGAACAGCTTCACCTCCGGCACATGGATTTCCACCGAGCTGACCACCAATCTGGACTTCAAGCGCGGCTTTGACGTCGGCCTGCAAAAGCCCCTCGACGTGTCCTACGGCTTTGAACATCGGCGCGACACCTATGAGGTGCAGGCGGGCGATTACGAGTCCTATGCCAACGGCGGCTACTGCGTTGCACCCGGCAACTGTGCATCATCTGGAGCGCAGGTCACCAATGGCATTTCACCGGACGAAGAAAGCAGCGCCTCACGCAACAGTGTCGCCAGTTATGTCGACGTGGGCTTCAACCCTGTGCCCGACTGGTATGTCGGCAGCGCATTACGCTACGAGCATTACAATCAGGGGGTGGGCGCGACCCGCAGCGGCAAGCTGACCACACGTTATGACTTCACCCCGCAGTTCGCCGTACGTGCCACTGTCAGCAATGGTTTTCGGGCGCCGTCTCTGGCCAACAGCCTGTTCAGTGCGCGCTCGACTACCTACGGTGTAGTGGACGGCGTGTATCAGTCGATCAACTACGGCGTATTACCAACCGGTTCAGGGGCCGCCAGAGCGCTGGGTGCCGATGACCTCAAGCCGGAACGCTCCACCAACTTCAGCCTTGGCTTCACCCTGACGCCCAACGATCAGTTGAGCCTGACCGCCGATGCCTACGTGATCAATCTGCGCGACCGCATCACCCTGACCGGCACTTTGCTGGGCAACGAAGTTACTCAGGTGCTGCTCAACAACGGCGTCGATTCGACGTCGGGCGGCCAGTATTTCATCAACGGTGCCGACACCCGCACCAAAGGCCTCGACCTGGTCAGCAACTACCGCCAGGACCTGGGCCAGTACGGTTCGTTGACGTGGACGGCAGCGTTCAACTGGAACCAGACCAAAATCCTTGGCTACAAGGAATCCACTTCAATCCTGGGGACGTCCTATGAATTGATGGACCGCGAGGCTCGCAATCTGATTACCGGCGTGCAGCCGCACACCAAGCTGATTCTAGGCGGCGACTGGAGCATCGGGCGCTTCAATCTGAACCTGGCGCTGACCCGCTACGGCGCTTACAAAGAGGTCAATTCATCGGCCAATCGCGACCTGGACCGGGTGTACAGCGCCAAGTGGATCACCGACCTGGACCTTGATTACAACCTCAGCAAAAACCTCAACGTCGCCATCGGCGCAAAGAACCTGTTCGACATCTACCCGAAAAAACAGGGGGTCCCCAGCAGCACGATGGTCAGCAGCTATGGCACCTATTCGCCCTACGGTTTTACCGGCGGTTACTACTACACCCGGCTGACTTACGCTTTTTAAGGCCAGCACCTGAAAACACTGTATTGAGTGCGAGGAATCAAACATGCCCATTGTCGCCAAACCCTATGCCTTCATCGATCAGCCCAGCCGTTATCCGCTGCGCCAGAGCCGGGTATCACCGGCACCGATCAAGGCGTTGCAGGTCGTGCCGGCCCGCCACCCCGGTCGCTGGGCCGGGTCGATATTCGCAGTGCTGGTGCTGGTGGCCATCGTGCACTCGCTGGCCACCAATCCGCGCTGGGAATGGGGCGTCTTCGGTCAGTGGTTCTTCTCGCCATCGGTACTGCGCGGCCTGTCCCAGACACTGCTGCTGACGCTGCTGAGCACAGTGTTCAGCATTGTTCTCGGCACGGCGCTGGCCCTGGCTCGCCTGTCGCGCTCACCGCTGCTGGCGGCTCTGGCCTGGGGCTACATCTGGTTTTTCCGCTCGATGCCAGTGTTGCTGGTGCTGATAATTCTTTACAACTTCGCCTATCTGTACGACCACATTGTGCTGGCAGTGCCGTTCACCGATCTGGTCTTTGCCCAGTGGTCGACGGTGGATGTGCTCAGTCAATTCACCGTGGCGGTGCTGGGTTTGAGCCTGATGCAGGCGGCGTATACCGCAGAAATCATTCGCGGCGGCCTGATCGGTGTCGACGCCGGTCAGCATGAGGCCGCCGCAGCGCTGGGGCTGCCTGCTTCGCGTCGGGTTTTTCGCATCATCCTGCCCCAGGCGTTGCGCTCGATTCTGCCGTCCGGGTTCAACGAAATCATTGGCCTGGTCAAGGGCACTTCCATTGTTTACGTGCTGGCCTTGCCAGAGCTGTTCTACACCGTGCAGGTCATCTACAACCGCACCCAGGCGGTGATCCCGCTGCTGATTGTCGCCACGGTCTGGTACCTGATCATTACCACGGTGCTGACCAGCGCCCAGTATTACGTCGAGCGGCACTTTGCCCGTGGCACGGCGCGGGTTCTGCCGCCCACGCCCTTGCAGCGGCTGCGCGGCTGGTTCAAGGAGAAGCATCATGAGTGAGCTCGCACACCCGGCACGCGCCGGACGCATCCAGATTCAGGGCGTCGGCAAGCGCTTCGGCAGCCAGCAGGTGCTCAAGGACATCGACCTGACCATCGAGCCGGGCAAGGTGACGGTGATTCTGGGGCCGTCCGGCTCGGGCAAGTCCACGCTGTTGCGCACCATCAACCATCTGGAAAAGATCGACAGCGGGTACATCACCATCGACGGCGACTACGTCGGCTATCGGCGCAAGGGTGATTTGCTCTACGAACTCAAAGAGCGCGAGATCCTCAAGCGGCGCATTGACGTCGGCTTTGTGTTTCAGAATTTCAACCTGTTCCCGCACCTCACCGCCTGGGAAAACATTGCCGAAGCGCCGCTGGCACACAAGCGCTGGAGCAAAGCCCAAGCGCAGGGCAAGGCCGGTGAACTGCTGGCTCGGGTTGGCCTGGCAGACAAGGTAGACGCTTATCCGCGCCAGCTGTCCGGTGGCCAGCAGCAACGGGTCGCCATTGCCCGCGCGCTGGCGCTGGACCCCAAGGTTCTGCTGTTTGATGAACCCACCTCAGCCCTCGACCCCGAGCTGGTCGGCGAAGTGCTCGACGTCATCAAGGGGCTCACGCAACTGGGCGTCACGCTGGTGGTGGTCACCCACGAGATCGGCTTCGCCCGCGAAGTGGCGGACCACGTGGTGTTTCTCTGTGATGGCCAGTTGATTGAGCAGGGGCCGCCGGAACAGGTTTTTCGCCAGCCCCGACACCCTCGCACCGCTGCCTTTCTCGGCAAGGTGCTGTGAATTTCCCGTTTTCAAGGAGCGACTGCTGATGTCAGTGAACACTGCCCGTATCACCCTGCTGACGATTGCCGTCAGTCTGGCGCAAGGTGCCTTTGCGTCCACCGCGCAACCGGTCGACCTGAGCCCTGATCGACAGCGCATTCATGTGCCGCGCAACGAAGCGGCCATCGCGCAGATCCCGGCGGGCTTCAAATTCGCCCAACCGGGCAAATTCACCGTGGCTGTTTCCGGTGTGGCCGGGCCGCCTTTGGCGCTGCTGGCCAATGACGACAAGACCACCATCGGCAGCGAGGCGGACACCGCGCAACTGGTGGCGGATAGCCTGGGTTTGCAATTGAACGTGGTGCAGACCAGTTGGGAGGACTGGCCGCTGGGCGTCAGCTCGGGCAAATACGACGCGGTGATCAGCAATGTCACGGTGACAGAAGCGCGCAAAAAACGCTTTGATTTCGCCACCTACCGGCAGGATGTGCTGGGTTTTTACGTCAAGGCTGGCAGCAAAATCAGCGAGATCAAACAGGCGTCGGACATCGCCGGGCTGAAAATCATCGTCGGCTCTGGCACCAATCAGGAAAAGGTCCTGTTGGCGTGGAACGAAGCCAACGAAAAGGCCGGCATCAAACCCGCACTGCTGCAGTACTTCGATGATCAGGCAGCGGCCCAGCTCGCCATTCGCTCGGGCCGCAGCGACGCGCTGTTCGGGCCTAACTCGGTGTATGCCTATTCAGCGGCCATTACGGGAGGCATCAAACGTGTGGGCACGGTCAATGGCGGCTGGCCACTGCAAGCCGATATCGCCGTGACCACACGCAAGGACAACGGTCTGGTCAAACCCATTCATACCGCACTGGAGGGTGCGATTGCCGGTGGCCAGTACGAACAGGTGTTGCAGCGTTGGGGGTTGGATGTGGAGCGCGTCGACACGTCGCTGATCAACCCACCCGGCCTGCCGGACTGAAGCCTTCAAGGGAGTAATGACCATGGGACTGACACGACGCGAAGCGCTGTCCAGCATTGCAGCGGTGGGGGGCGAGAAAGCTCTCAAGGATGCGCTTGCGGTACTGGGCCTTGGGCCTTCGTCGCATCGACGACCGCAGCCGCTGAAACTCAAGAATGGGCTGGGGCAGGGCACCCGTGTGCTGGTGCTCGGCGCCGGGATTGCCGGGCTGGTCACGGCGCTGGAACTGACCCGGGCCGGTTTTACCGTGCAGGTGCTGGAAGCCCGTGATCGGGTGGGCGGCCGTAACTGGACCCTGCGCAACGGTGATCGGGTGGACTACAAGGACGGCCGCACACAGACCGTGGCCTTTGATCCGGGCCTGTATTTCAACGCAGGGCCCGCGCGTATTCCCAGCCAGCATCGCACGTTGCTCGACTATTGCAGCGAACTGGGCGTGCCGCTGGAAGTGCTGGTCAACAGCAGTCACGGCGCTCAGGTACGCCCGGACCTGCAACAGCCGGCTTTCACCGTCGGCCAGGCCATCAACGATGCG
This sequence comes from Pseudomonas sp. CFBP2511, assembly GCF_030209255.1. NCBI lineage: Bacteria > Pseudomonadati > Pseudomonadota > Gammaproteobacteria > Pseudomonadales > Pseudomonadaceae > Pseudomonas > Pseudomonas sp. CFBP2511. Next base: position 75,042 of record NZ_JARVSI010000007.1, read on the forward strand.
CGTGGTCATCTTTCAGGGTTACTGGCCACGGCGGTGCAACGCGATGCCCTGGACGATGTGTTGAGCGGTGAAGAGCGTCAGCGCCTGTTGGCGTTTTTGCAAGTGTATGGCGACCTGTCGCAGGAATTGGCCTATGAGGGCAGCCTGCGTTCCGGTCATCAGGAGTCGCTCTCGCACCCAGGAGCATTGCCGACCAGCGCGCAGCCGATCGCGCTCGACCGGCTGTTGCACCCCGAGCTGTGGGGGGCCTTGCTGCACACTGAATTCCCGGAGTTTTCGGCCACCATGTTTCAGCCGGTAGGCGGCATGGACCGCATCACCGACGCCTTCTACCAGCGTCTCACCGAGCAGGTGCAACTGGGCGCGCAGGTGCGCCGGATTCGTCAGTTTGAAGACGGCGTAGCCGTGACCTATCACGACAGCCACAGCGGTCGCGAACAGGTGGTGCGCGCCGATTATCTGGTCTCGACGTTGCCGTTGCCGCTGTTGGCGAGGCTCGACACCGATTTCAGCGACCCGATCAAAGCCGCCTTGCTCAGCACCCGCAACGATCAGGCGACCAAAGTGGCGTGGCAATCTCCGCGCTTCTGGGAAACTGATTACCGCACCTATGGCGGGTTGTCCTGGATCGACCATCCGGCGCGCCTGCTGTGGTACCCGAGCAACGACCTCAATACCCGCGATGGCCTGCTCGTCGCCGGTTACGTGACCGGGGAGGGTGCCGATGTGTTCGGCGCCAAACCGTTCGAAGCGCAGTACGCAACGTCCAGAGAAGCCGTGGAACTGCTGCATCCCGGTTACTCGCATCATTTGCGCAACCCGCTGGCAGTGTCTTGGGAGCAGATCCCCTACAGCGAAGGCCCGTGGCTGCAACGCGAGCATTTTCCGGCTGACGCCAGCGCCCTGCTGGAAGCGCCCCATGGCCGGGTCTATTTCGCCGGCGACGGGCTGGTGCAAAGCGGCGTGGGTATCTGGCAGGAATCGGCCGCCAACTCGGCGCGCTATGTGGTCGGGCAACTGGCCGAGCGCGTCATCCAGCAAAGACAGACTGCGGCCCTCGCTGCGTCTTGAAGCCGTATTGAAGCAAGAGCATCCATTCAAGGAGAAACACCATGAGCGACAGCATTCAACGCACCAGCGTCGGCGATTTTCCGATCTCGCAAACCGTGACCGTGCCTGCCTCGGCCAGCCTGATATTCATCAGCGGCACCCTGCCAGACCTCGCTGACCCACACGCCCCGGCGGGTACGCCTGCCGCCTACGGGAATACTGAGGTGCAGACTGTTTCGGTGTTCAACAAACTGCGCAGGATTCTGCAGCAACAGGACCTGGATCTGGGCGATATCGTGCAGCTTCGGGTGTTTCTGGTCGGGGCCGAAGAGACCGGTGGCAAACTGGATTTTGCCGGGTTGCAGGCCGGTTACACGCAGTTTTTCGGCACGCCCGAGCAACCCCTGAAACCTGCGCGCACGGCGCTGCAGGTGGTGGCGTTGCCATTGCCGGGGGCGCTGATCGAGGTAGAAGCCGTGGCGGCCAGATCCGCGTGATTCAGCGTTGTCGGCGGCTTGATCACCGGCGCCCGGCCCGTGTACTGACGTCCACCCACACCGCCAGCACGAGGATGCCGCCCTTGACGATCATCTGCCAGTAACTGTCGACGTCGAGCATCGACATGCCGTTGTCCAGGCTGGTAATCACCAGTGCGCCAAGCAGGGCGCCATACACGGTGCCGGAGCCGCCACGCATGGACGTGCCGCCGATGAAGCAGGCGGCAATGGCGTCCAGTTCGCCCATGTTGCCGGCCGAGGGCGAGCCTGCGGCCAGGCGCGCGGTGTTGACCAGCCCGGCGAAGGCGCACATCACGCCCATGATGCCGAAGATCCACAGCTTCACCGCCTGTACGTTGATGCCGGATAACCGCGTGGCTTCCATGTTGCTACCCACGGCATAGACGCGCCGTCCGAATACTGTCTGGCTGGTGACGTAACTGAACACACCGAGCAAAACCAGCAGCAGCAACACCGGAACCGGAATCCCGTCGTAGCTGTTGAGGATGTAGACAAACCCGCCCAGCACCGCGCCGATCAATACCACGCGTAACACATCGCGAACCATCGAATGGGCCGCCAGCCCGTGGAGGGCTCTGTTGCGCCGTTGTTTCCAGGTCAGGAACAGTGTCAGCGCCAGCAGCAGTACGCCAAGCCCTGTACCGACAGAATGCGGCAAATACCCTTGGCCGACGTAGACCAGCGAAGGCGACACCGGAGCGATGGTCGTGCCGCCGGTAATCCCCAGCAGAATGCCGCGAAAGGCCAGCATGCCGCCCAGCCCGACAATGAAGGACGGAATGCGCAGGTAGGCAGTCATGTAACCATTGGCCAGGCCGATCATCAGCCCGCACAGCGCAACCAGGCTCAGGTTTGCCAGCAGCGGCACGTGGTAAACGACATCGAGAATTGCCGCCAGGCCGCCGAGCAGGCCGAGCATCGAGCCCACCGACAGGTCGATCTCGCCACTGATGATGACCAGCACCATGCCACACGCCAGAATGCCGGTGATGGACATCTGTCGCAGCAGGTTGGAGAGGTTGCGCGGGGTCAGAAATCCGCCCTCCGTCTGCCAGCTGAAAAACAGCCAGATAACGGCAATGGCAATCACCAGCGCGAGCATTTTGTAGCGGGTGAAGAACTGTTTGACCTGATTCATCTACGCGGTCTTCCGGTCGTTGTCGTTATGATTATTGTTGGCAGGGTCATTACTGTCAGGGTCGCCGGGGTGGCTGAGTGCGGCCGCAAGCACCTGCTCCTGCGTGAGTTCATGGTTGATGAAATCGCCGCACAACCGGCCCTCACCAATGACCAGCACGCGGTCGGAAACCCCCAGCACTTCGGCCAGCTCCGAGGACACCATGATGATCGCCACGCCCTCGGCTGCCAGCGCGCCCATCAGCTTGTAGATCTCGTACTTGGCACCCACATCGACCCCGCGCGTTGGCTCATCGAGAATCAGCACACGGGGCCTGGTCAAGAGCATCTTGGCCAGCACGGCTTTCTGCTGGTTGCCGCCGGAAAGACTGGTGATCGGCAGAAACGGGCTGGCGGTCTTGAGGTGCATGCGCGAAATTTCCCGGTCGATGCTGCCCAATTCGGCTTCTGCGTCGATGCGGGTCATTTTCGAGTAGTTGTCGAGGACGGCGAGGGTGATGTTCTGGCCGACGCCCATGTCGGGAATGATGCCCTGGCGCTTGCGGTCTTCCGGAACCATGCACAGGCCGGCGCGGATTGATTTGAGCGGTGTGCGGGTATCGACCGGCTGGCCGTCCAGCCAGACCTCACCGCTGTAGCGACCTGGATAAGCACCAAACAGCGCCGAGACCAGCTCTGTGCGACCAGCGCCCACCAGCCCGGCGATGCCGAGGATTTCCCCGCGCTTGAGGACAAACGAAATGTCGTCCACCCGTTTGCGTTTGGGGTTGTCGACGTCGTAACAGGTGATGTTGCGCGCCTCGAAAATCACCTCGCCGATGTCATGCGCGTCGGTAGGGTAGAGGTTGCTCATTTCACGCCCGACCATCTGGGTGATGATCTTCGGGATGTCCATTTCAGCCATAGCGGTAGTGGCAATGTGCTTGCCATCGCGGATCACCGAAATGGTGTCGCACACGGCCGCCACTTCATCGAGTTTGTGCGAGATGTACACGCAGGCCACGCCTTTGGCCTTGAGGTCGCGAATGATGCCCAGCAGGACCTCGATCTCCGAGCGGGTCAGGGCCGAAGAGGGCTCGTCGAGGATCAATAGTCGTGCCTGTTTGTTCAGCGCCTTGGCGATTTCCACCAATTGCTGATGGCCACCGCCGTACTGTGAAACCGGCAGCGCCACGTTCATGTCAGGCACTTTGAGCTCACGCATCAGGGCTTCGGCACGGTGGATCATCGCCGGGTAGTTCATGCGCCCGCCGCGCAGGGTCAGTTCGTGGCCCATGAAGATGTTTTCGGCCACTGACAGGTCAGGGACCAGGGTCAATTCCTGATGAATGATGACGATCCCGGCGGCTTCGGTTTCGCTGATGGACTGCGCCTTGAGGGGTTGGCCGTCCCAGAGAATCTCGCCTTCCCAGGTGCCATGCGGGTAGACCGCGGAGAGGACTTTCATCAAGGTGGATTTGCCCGCGCCGTTTTCGCCGCACAGGCCGACGCATTCACCGGGGCGTACCTTGATATCGATGCCGTTGAGCGCTTTGACACCGTCAAAGGTTTTGACGATGCCGTTCATTTGCAGCAGGTAGTCGGACATGGCTGAGGGCTCATACACAGGCATCAGGGCTGGCTTGAGAGGGACGCTGCGCAACCGGGTTGCGCAGCGTCGTGCTCATGCTCTATCGACAGGTTGACGCTCGACAGCTCACTGGCCGCCCATCTGCGCCTTGGTGTAGAACCCGTCTTTTTCCAGCAGGTCGATGTTGTCTTTGGTCAGCGGTGTCGGGGTCAGCAAGATAGTGTCGACTTTCTTGCTGCCATTGTCGTACTGCGAGGTAAAGGCAGGTTTCTCGTTACGTACCAGTTGCACCGACAGTCTGGCGGCTTCGGTGGCGATCAGTTTCAGCGGCTTGTAAACGGTCATGGTCTGTGTGCCATCGATGACCCGCTTGACCGCCGCCAGGTCGGCGTCCTGACCCGAAATCGGCACTTTGCCGGCCAGTTTCTGCGCGGCCAGCGCCTGAATGGCGCCCCCGGCCGTCGCGTCGTTGGAGGCGACGATGCCATCGATCTTGTTGTCATTGCGGGTCAGGGCGTTCTCCACAATGCTCAGTGCTTCGGTGGGGTTCCACTCCTTGACCCACTGTTGCCCGACAATCTTGATATCGCCCTTGTCGATGGCCGGTTGCAGCACTTTCATCTGGCCTTCGCGCAGAATTTTGGCGTTATTGTCGGTGGGCGCGCCGCCGAGCAAAAAGTAATTGCCCTTGGGTGCCGCTTGCAGCACGCCGCTGGCCTGCATTTCGCCGACTTTTTCGTTATCGAAGGAAATGTAAGCGTCGATGTCGGCATTGAGGATCAGCCGGTCATAAGACACCACTTTGATCCCGGCCTTCTTGGCTTCGGCAATGGCGTTGGTCAGTACGGTGGCGTTGAACGGCACGATGACAATCACGTCGACGCCGCGCGAGATGAGGTTTTCAATCTGCGAAATCTGCTTCTGCTCGTTGGCATCGGCGGACTGTACGAAGACCTTGGCATCCAGTTTTTCTGCCGCCGCCACGAAGTAATCACGGTCTCGTGACCAGCGCTCCAGGCGCAGGTCGTCGATGGAAAAGCCGATTTTCGGGTGGGCGGCGTCGGCCATGACCGGCAGGGACAGCAGTGCCAAGGCACTGGCAAGCAGCGTGCGTTTCAGGGTGTTCATAGGGTGCGTCCTTTTATTGTTGTTCGAAAGACACTTCATGATGTGCAGCGTGATGGCGGTGGAACTGTAGAACGTTGTCGGACGCCGTGGGCACAGATTTTTCCTAAGAATGTCACTGCGGCGTCCGTGTCTGCTGGTTGTCAGGTGTAGATAAAGCGGTTGACCACACCTTCGAGCAACTCCTGCCGACCGCTGACGGCCTGCGGGTTCAGTTCGTTGGCGAACGCATGTTCGGCCAGCGACGCGAGGCTGAAACCTCCGCTCAGCACCGACTGGCCGAACGGCTGCTGCCAGCCTGCGTACCGCTGGTCCTTGAATTGTTGAAGTTTATCGTTCTGCACCATCGCCGCAGCGCGCTCCAGCGAGAGGGCAAGGACGTCCATGGCGGCAACGTGGCCATGGAACAGATCGACATCGTCCAGGCTCTGACGGCGAACCTTGGAGTCGAAATTGTAGCCGCCATGGGTAAAACCACCGGCCTTGAGAATTTCATAGGTGGCGAGGGTCATTTCCTCGACGCTATTGGGGAACTGGTCGGTATCCCAGCCGTTCTGCGGGTCGCCGCGATTGGCGTCGATGCTGCCGAAGATCCCCAGCGAGACCGCCGTGGCGATTTCGTGATGGAAGCTGTGCCCGGCCAGCGTGGCATGGTTGGCCTCAATGTTGACCTTGATCTCGTCCTGCAGGCCGTACTGGTGAAGAAAACCGAACACCGTGGCGCTGTCGTAATCGTACTGATGCTTGGTCGGCTCCTGTGGTTTGGGCTCAATCAGCAGATCACCTTTGAAACCGATCTTGTGCTTGTGCTCGACCACCATGCGCATGAAGCGACCGAGTTGCTCGCGTTCGCGCTTGAGGTCGGTATTGAGCAGGGTTTCGTAACCTTCACGACCGCCCCACAGCACGTAATTGGAGCCTTTGAGGCGCTGGGTGGCGTTCATCGCGCTGAACACCTGGGCGCCAGCGTAGGCAAATACTTCAGGGTCCGGGTTGCTGGCAGCACCTGCGGCAAAACGCGGGTTGCTGAAACAGTTGGCCGTGCCCCACAGCAGCTTGATGCCGCTCTGCTCCTGATGCCGCTCGAGGCGGTCGACCATCTGCGCAAAGTTATTGCGGTATTCCTTTATCGAGCTGCCTTCCGGCGCTACATCGGTGTCATGGAAACTGTAGTAATCGATGCCCAGCTTGGAGAAGAATTCGAACGCTGCCTCGGCCTTGCCGATAGCCAGCTCCATCGGGTCACCGGCGCGTTGCCATGGGCGTTTGAAGGTGCCGACGCCAAACATGTCAGCCCCTGGCCAGACGAAGCTGTGCCAGTAGCAGGCAGCCATGCGCAGGTGTTCGCGCATGGGTTTGCCGAGCACCCGTTTGTCGGCGTCGTAGTGGCGAAAGGCAAGCGGCGAGTCGCTGTCGGGGCCTTCGTAGATAACCTTGTCGACAGTGGGGAAGTACGACATGTGCGTTTCCTTATTGTTATTGGCATTGTGAGTGGCGATGTCTCGATACTAGCAACGGCCTCAGGGCTGCTGATTATGAAAATCATCAACCGACAGTGCGATTTTGAGTATTGAGATTCGCCTGCCACGCGCCTAGTCTGTCGAAAAGCCTCGCGCTTTCCGGATCGGCATAAAAACAATGAAAACCGTACCCCCCGTTCACCGCATTGCGCTGTTGTTCAATGGCAGCAAGATCTACGACCGCGGCATCATCAGCGGCATCGGTAATTACCTGAGCAGCACGCGCGTGTCCTGGGACTTGTTCCTCGAGGAAGACTTTCTCTGTCGCTTGAAAGGCATCGAGCGCTGGCAGGGCGACGGGATCATTGCCGACTTCGACGACCCGCTGATCGGCGAAGCGCTGGCCGGGATCCGATTGCCGGTTGTGGCGGTCGGCGGCTCCTATCAGGACGAACGCGCCTACCCGAAGGGCATTCCGTACGTGGCCACCGACAACCATGCCCTGATAAAGGCTGCCTACGAGCACTTGATAGAGGCAGGCCTGACACGATTCGCCTGCTTCAGCCTACCCGAGGCCCAAGCCAACCGCTGGGCGCAGGAGCGGGAGAAAGCCTTTCGCCACCTGCTGCAACGCGACGGCCTGCACGCCGAGGTCTATCGCGGTCTGGGCACCAGCGCACCGCTCTGGGACAGCGCTGTGGAGCAGCAGATTACCTGGCTGCAAAGCCTGCCCAAGCCCATCGGTATCATCGCCGTGACCGATGCTCGCGCTCGTCAGTTGTTGCAGGCCTGCCTGACCGCCGGCATTGCCGTGCCGGAGCAAGTGGCGCTGATCGGCATCGATAACGATCCGCTGACTCGCACCCTGACCCGTGTGCCGCTCAGCTCGGTGATACAAGGCACCGAAACTATGGGCCGAACCGCTGCGCGCCTGCTTCATCAGTTGTTGCACGGCATGCCGTCGTCCGGCACACACATTCTGATCCCGCCGGATGCGGTCAATGTGCAGGCTTCGAGCCTGCACCAACCGTTGGGCGATCCTTACGTCATGCAGGCGCTTCTGTTTATCCGGCAGTACGCGTGCCAAGGCATCAAGACCGCTCAGGTCGCCGCCTACGTAGGCGTCTCGCGCTCAGCGCTGGAATCACACTTTCGTCGGGTGCGCGGCTGCAGCGTGCATGACGAGATCCTGCGCTTCAAACTGGCCGCTGCCGCGCACGGCCTGGAAAACACTGATTCTGCAATCGCCGACATTGCCCGCGATTGTGGTTTCCGGTCAGCGCAATACCTGCATACGGTGTTTCGCCGGGAGTTTGGGTGTACGCCGCGAGAGTACCTGCAGGGTGCCAACGCGGCGCTGCAATGATCGAAGGCCTGACTGGGTCAGGCAGCCACCACCCTTATCGTCCAGAAGTCTGTGGACAGATTCTCGTCCAGCAAATAGCTGTAGGGCAGGGTGAAGTAGCCCTCCATGCCCCAACCAACGCCCCATGAGTTGCGCAAGATGAAATGCTGGTGGGCATCGTTGTAACCCACAGCCAGCACACAGTGCCCTCCCAGCATCTTTTCGTGGGGGCCGGGCATGGGGGCATGCCCGGTCTGGGCAACTTTCTTGCTTTCAAAGCTTTCGTAGACGGAAAAGCCAATGACAAACGGATACCCCGCCGCCAGGCAGCCTTTCATCTGGTTGAGGTTTTGCGCAACTTTCTGGTAGGACACCGCCTTGTATTTTCGTGCGTCCTTGTAGCAGGCGGGCGACGGTTTGACAGCGAACTTTTCAATATCGTAAGGCCACTCCTTTTCAGGGCAATCACCTTGCTTCGCTACACTTTTGATGCCGTGGCGGATCATCGCGCCACTGTCCGACTCGACGGTGTGTTCAATCACACGTTCGTTGTAATAAATAAACAATCGCGAGGGCACGAACGCCGGCGTGAGCTTCTGCTTCATGCGATCAAACTGAATAGCGCCTGCAATACCGTTCGCCGTACAACTGCCCAGTTGGCCCTGATCGTATACGGGCGGGCAATGAGGACGCAGATCAACTGCGTGTGGGAGCGCCGCCAGTGCGGCTGTCGGGGCAGCATACAGATGATCGCGATGATCAGGCAGATCGCGAATCCATCCATACTGTTTCACGGTATAGGTCATTTCGTATCCCCTTTTAGTTGACCGTCAGGAAAGTTTACGACGTTCATGTAAACAGCTTTTTTAAAAGCGTGGGTTAAACTTTGTTTAATGATTAGTGTGCTACGAGTTGCCTGGGCGGGTTCAGTTGGTAGGCGAATTAGTTGAGCGCAATACCCCACCTATTAGTCTGCTGGATGACCGGATGGAATAGCCATTTGCGGGTTTTGACATTCGGCAGAAATTAAGTCTGCTTGTTGGAAGTGGCAAAACGATACTGTTTCTGCACAGGCATCTTCCCTCGCTATAAGCGTACCGATGGGCGCATTTAAATTGACAGCGTACGCGGCTCACGCTAAAACGTACGCCTTGGTACAGTTATGGGTGAGGCGCATTTCGCCGCAGGCCAGTGAAGAGGTAGAGGGATGGAGACGCTGCAATTGCACAAAATGTTGACTGTTCATCTGCACATTGACGAGCCTCAATCGCTTTGCAGGCCTCACCAGGGAAAACGCCGCAGTGGCGAAATACGGGGGGGAGAGTTTCACGGAGAGCGATTACAGGGGCGGGTTCTTGCGGGAGGAAGCCTTTTTCTCGTGCCCCAGGATGACAACATTGCACGATTCAGCCTGTATTACACCTTGATGACTGATGACGGCATAAAGATAGATGTCGTAGGAGAGGGCCTGGTTGCAGTGGATGGAACGGACCAAGCGCCGCTCACCGAAGCGTACTGTCGGTGCACATGCAGCACGCAGTTCAGTGTTCCTTCCGGCGATCATGATTACCTGCAGCGAAACCTTTACATCGGCGGGGTAAATATAAAGGCGGGGGATACCAGCATGCGTTTCAGTATTTTTCAGGTTAACCAGATTTAGTGCGGCTGAAGAAACCGACGCCCTTTCCAGGCTGCCCTTAGCGATTACATCGCGAAAACTACGCTGACTGAAATGCTTGCGTTGCATCCCGCCAGGCCGTTCGAGCGCCAGTTTCCAGGGCGTGAGGACGGTCTTTCCCCACGCCGGAGATCTGGCTATTTCACCGGGCTTCGCCTTGACGGGTGCTAGTTGGCAAAAAAACTCAAGCCCTTGCCAATCGCACATTCATAACTGACCGCATTGCCCACCTGCTGATAGCCCGGAACACTCAACGTCGTCATGCTGAAACCCGCCGTACCGTCGGCGCGTATCTGGTAGCGAATGAACTGCTCGATGGGCTTGTTTTCGCGGTCGAGGGTGAAGTGCGTGTCCGAAAACGCGAGGGTGCCATCAGGCGTGATGCGGTAGGCATCAATGCGTTTGCCGCCTTTGGTTTTGGACGGTTCGGCACCTGCGACCGAGGATTTGCACTGCCCCAGATCAATCACCACTGCCACCGACGCTCCGGTGTTCAGGGCTTGTGTAATGGCCGGCAGGCTGGCGAGGCTGTCGCCTGCCTGGGCCAGACCCGGCAGTGACAGGGCGAGTAGTGCAGCAGCGTAGTAATGTTTCATTAGAGCTCCAGTAAGGCAGTCTGAAGATTGAATAAACCAGTCATCTGACGATATCAAGCGTTGCGAAACCTACCATAAGCTTCTCTGCAGGTGGGCTCCAATAGCAGTGGCACCTCTCTGTTACACGGTTCTTCATCCTTTTTCCGGCTCTGCCGATAGATATGACGATATTAATTTATTCGTCAACTAGCGAAAGGGAATGGAACATGTTGAGACAGCTGAAAATTGCCGCGCGGACCGCTGTCTGCTTTGCATTGATGGTGGTTCTGGTCATAGGGCTCGGCATCTTCAGCCTTCAACAGCTACATGGCATTCGCGAGCAGTCGCTTGAAATCGAGAACGACTCGCTTCCCGGCATTGCGCTGGGTGACGATATCGCTCTTGCATTCGAGAAAACCCGCACCACCGTGGCGAAAATGCTGACCACTCAGGATGTGGCGCAGGTTGCCCTGGTTCACACGGACTTCCTCGAAAAGAAAGCCGGCTTTCAAAAGGCCATTCAGGCCTACACCCCGGTTATCACCGAAGATGACGAGCGGGCGCTTATCAACGGTATGACGAGTACTTACCAGCGCTATACCGAACGGGCCGAGCAGGTTTATGCGCTCATCAATCAGAATCAGGCCGAGGCAGCACGGCAGCTTGTGTGGGGCGAAATGAAGACCATTGCCGAGGGCCTGGAAGCTTCTCTGGGCAAGCTGGAAAAGATCAACGACGAGTCTGAGGCTGATTCCAGTGCTGCGGCATCGGAGGTCTATGACAATGCCGTTGTAGTGACCCAGTTGGTTATGCTGATCACCATATTGCTGACTGTGCTGCTTGCCTGGCGTTTGACCAAAAGTCTGGCGGTGCCCATCAGTCAGGCGTTGCTGGCTTCTGAAACCATCGCTGCCGGGGATCTGCGTCCGACACACCTTGACCGTGAGGGCACCGACGAAGCGGCGCTGTTGTTGCAATCGATGGAACGTATGCGCGGCAATCTGAGCACGACACTGACCCATGTGGGTGACGCCGCACTTCAATTGGCCTCTGCCACCGAAGAAATGAGCGCGTTGATGGCCAACAGCAACGCTGATCTGATCGTGCAGAACAGCGAGATCGAAATGGCGGCCACTGCCGTGACCGAGATGAGTCAGGCGGTCGATGAGGTGGCGCGCAACGCAGTGAGCACTTCCGAGGAGTCAAAAGCGTCTTCGGTTTCTGCGCGTCAAGGGCAGGAAGAACTCAAGCAGACCGTCAAATCGATTCTTGAACTGACCCAGAACGTCAGCACAGCCTCTGTCGAGGCGCAGGCCCTGGCGACGCGCACGCTGGACATCAGTAAAGTGCTGGACGTGATCCGCGCAGTCTCTGAGCAAACCAACCTGCTGGCCCTCAATGCTGCCATTGAGGCGGCAAGGGCAGGCGATGCAGGGCGCGGCTTCGCCGTGGTTGCTGATGAAGTTCGCGCACTGGCGCACCGCACCAGCGAATCGACCCGAGAAATCGAAACCATGATCGGGCACATCCAGCAGGGCACCAAAAGTACGTTGGTGGCGCTTGAGGTCAGCACCGAGCAGGCCCAGCGCACCCGCCATCAGGCCGAATCGGCTAATGCCGTGCTGGCCAGCATCGCCAGTTCGGTCATGGTCATCGATGAGCGCAATACGGTCATCGCCAGCGCTTCCGAGGAGCAGGCACTGGTTGCCCGTGAAGTGGACCGCAACCTGGTGCGAATCCGTGACCTGTCGGCGCAATCGGCGGTACGCACCGGCCAGACCGGCAGCGCCAGCCAGTCACTGGCTGAACTGGCCAGTGACCTGACGACAACACTGCGGCAGTTCAAACTCAGGTAACTGCGAGCACGTCGTCGCTGTTGTCCGGGCAACAGCGAATCGACAGTGTGTTCGGTAGTTGCGCTCGCAGTGCACGGGTTTTCAACGTCGCGGCCACTTGGGGTAGAGGCTTGCAAACGCCAGCCGCTGCGCTTCGCGCCGTTGCCTGGCGCAGTTCCAAGGCTTTGGGCATGACCTGTGCACTGCTCATCGGGATTATGTCCTGAGCCAGCGGAGCTACCCGAATGCCTGATGCCGTTTCTACTGCCAAACCAACCCGCCTGCACGCAGTCTGGCGCACACTCGCGCTCACCCTGTTTGCTGGCAGTCTAGCCGCAACCGCTCAGGCCGATGACAGCGACGTCCCTTCACTGGCGGGCAAACGCATCGCTATCAGCATGACCGGTACCAGTCACTACTTCGATATCAAGGCATTCCAGGCCCAGGTCGATGAGGTCAAGCGTCTGGGCGGCACGCCGATTACGCTCGACGCTGGGCGCAACGACAAGAATCTGGTCAACCAATTGCAGACCGTCGTCACGCAAAACCCGGATGCGGTGATCCAGACCCTGGGCACGCTCAGCGTTATCGACCCGTGGCTCAAACGCATCAGCAAGGCCAACATTCCGCTGTTCACCATCGATGCGCCGTCGCAATACAGCCTCAACAACACCACCTCTGACAATGTCGCGACCGGCAAGGCGCTGGCCGGGCAGTTGATCAAGGATGCCGGCGGCAAGGGCAATATTCTGGTGTTCAACGGTTTTTATGGCGTGCCGGTCTGCGCCATTCGTTATGACCAGCTCAAGCTGGCGCTCAAGGATCACCCGGAGCTGAAAATCATCGAGCCCGAGCTGCGAGACGTGATTCCCAATACTGTTCAGGACGCCTATTCGCAGGTGTCTGCGTTGCTCAACAAGTACCCTAAAGGCAGTGTTTCAGCGATCTGGTCGGCCTGGGATATTCCGCAACTGGGTGCCAGCAAGGCGCTGATCGACGCTGGTCGTACTGAAATCAAGACCTATGGCGTGGACGGCACGCCGGAAGTGCTGGAACTGATGCGCCGTGACACCTCACCGGTTGGTGCCGTGGTGGCGCAACAGCCCGCGCTGATCGGCAAGACCGCCGTGCAGAACGTTGCCCGCTATCTGGCCGGACAACGCGATCTGCCCAAGGAAACCCAGGTGCCGACGCTGCTCACCACGGCGGCCAATCTGGCCGACGTGCAAAAGCTCAGGGGCGATAACTGAGGCGGGGGGCGGGATCATGGTTTCAGCGACTTTGCAGGTTCAATCAGTACCTGCCTTGCACCTGAGCGGCATCAGCAAACGTTTCGGCGCAACCCAGGCGCTTGACGGGGTCAACCTGCAGGTGGCGTCGGGAACGATTCATGGGCTGGTCGGCGAAAACGGCGCGGGCAAATCGACGCTGATCAAGGTGTTGGCCGGCATTCACCGCGCCGACGCTGGCAGCCTGAGCATCAATGGCCAGCGTTTCGAAGGTCACACGCCGCGCCAGGTCGAAGCGGCCGGTGTGCATTTCATTCATCAGGAACGGCTGCTGCCGGGCAGTTTCACGGTCGGCGAAGCGCTGTTTTTCGGTCAGGAAATCAAACGTGGCCTGTTTGTCGACCGGCGCGCCCAGGATCGTGAGGCGGCTCGGTTGCTGGAGGATTACTTTGCCATGCGTTTGCCACAAGGCGCGCTGGTACGTGATCTGGACAGCGCGCAGCGGCAGATACTACAGATCACCCGCGCGCTGCTGGCCAAACCCGGAGTGCTGGTATTCGACGAGCCGAGTGTGTCGCTGGTCAAGCAAGAGGTGGACCGGTTGCTGGCCATCGTGCGGCGTTTGCGCGATGAAGGGCTGACCATTGTGTACATCTCGCATTATTTGCAGGAAATAGAATCGCTCTGCGATCAGGTCACCGTGCTGCGCAACGGGCGCGATGTGGCGGTGGTTGATCCCGCGCTCACCAGCACCGCGCAGATCGCCCGGCTGATGGTCAATCGTGACGTTGGCGAGCAGTATTTCCGGGCTCAAAGTGTGCCCGGTGCACCTGTGTTGCAGTTGAATGCGCTGGGGGCAGGGCGCGTGTATGACGGCATCGACCTGAGTGTGCGACGTGGCGAAGTGGTCGGCCTGACCGGGCTGGTGGGTTCGGGCGCCAAAGAGCTGCTGAAAAGCCTGTTCGGGCTGCTCAAGCCGGAGCGCGGTGAGTTGCTGTTGAACGGCCAGCCCTTGCAGCTGAAATCGCCCCGCGATGCAGTGCGTAACGGCATTGCGCTGGTCCCCGAAGAGCGCCGCACCCACGGTGTGGCGCCAGTGCTTTCAGTGCTGGAAAACATCACCATGGCCAGCCTCGGGCGCTTCAGCCACTGGGGGTTGCTTGATGCCTCTGCTCAGGCTCGGGAAAGCGAGCGGTTAATCACCGAACTGGCGATCAAGACCCCTGGCCCCGACGCAGCAGTGCAACTGCTCAGTGGTGGCAATCAGCAAAAGGTGGCCTTGGCCAAGTGGCTGAGCCGGCATTCGTCGCTGTACCTGCTGGACGAGCCCAGTGTGGGCGTCGACATCGGTGCCAAGGTGGAAATCTACCGGTTGATTGCCCGGCTTGCCGAGGGTGGCGCAGCCGTAGTGGTGCTGTCCTCGGATTTGCCGGAACTGATCGGCATCACCCATCGCATCGTGGTCCTGCACCGAGGCCGCATTGCCGGCGAATTCGCTTCCCGGACCACCGACAGCGACCAGTTGCTGGCCTGCGCCACCGGTGCCAGTGAAAGCGATGAACAGGTCGAACCGATTATTGAGGAGGCCAGGCATGTCCGCGCTTGAAGTGTTTGCCAGCCCGACAGTCGAACCGCCCCGGCGCCTGCTTGTGCGTGTCGCGCAGCGCGGCTCGTTGCTGGTATTTCTGGCGATTCTGCTGGGCTTCGCCATCAGTGCGCCGAATTTCCTCAGCGTCGGCAACATCAGTAACGTCTTCGCCCAGTCGGCCATGCTTGGCATTCTGGCGCTGGGCCTGACCTGCGTGGTCATCGGTGGCGGCTCCAACGTGGTCAGCGGCGGGCTTGACCTGTCACTGGCGGCCAATCTGGGGCTGTGTGCGGCTGTTTACAGCAGCTTGAACAACGCCGGGTTCGAAGCCTGGCAGGCGATTGCGCTGACGCTCGGCTGCGGGCTGGTGGTGGGTGCGTTCAACGGTTTGGCGGTGGTGCTTTTACGTCTGCCACCGTTATTGGCGACCCTTGCAAGCATGAACCTGATTGCCGGGCTGGAACTGGTGCTGACCCAAAACACCGTATTGGCCACCGATTCCGCGCTGCTGGACAGCCTTGCTTCCGGCGTCTGGCTGGGCGTTCCGGCGCTGGCGTGGGTGCTGTTGAGTGTAGCGGCAGGCTTGTGGCTGCTGATTCAGCACAGCGCGTTCGGCCTGCGCCTGTACGCCATCGGCGAATACCCGCAGGCCGCGAAGGCTGCCGGGTTGAGTCTGCAACGCTATGTGTTCGCCAGCTACCTGATTGCCGGTGGCTGCGCCGCGATTGCTGCGTTCTGTTCGGCGGCGTTTTTCAGCGGCAGCACCACCGGTTCCGGTGACATGTTGCTGTCGGTGGTGGCCATTGCCTTCCTCGGTGTGGTGTTCTCGCGACGCCTGACAGCGAACATCCCCGGCACGTTGTTGGCGACCCTGTTGCTGGGTTTTTTGATCAATGGCTTTCAGTTGCTGAACATTTCCAACTTCTGGGTCAACGGCGTGCAAGGTGTGTTGATTCTGCTGGTGGTGGCGTTTTCAGGGGCGCTTGGCCGTCAGGAAGGTGAACAATGAGTACCGTGACGCTGAATACCTCGTCGACGCTGATAAAAGTCCTGCCGCGCCTGTTACCTGCGGTCCTGCCGTTGCTGGTGCTGATCATTCTGCTGTTCTTCGCCATTAATGCGCCAGGTTTTCTGAGCTGGGGCAACCTGTCGAGCCTGGTGCTGAACAATTTCGTGCTGCTGGCCATCGTCGCCGTCGGCATGACCTGGGCCGTCGCCGCTGGCGGCATTGATCTGTCGGTGGGCACGGCGCTGGATTTCGCCAGCCTGGGCTTTGTGGTGGCACTCAATGGTGGCTACGGTCTGACGGCGGCCATCGCCATTGCCTTGCTGGCAGGCGTTGCGGCGGGTGCGTTCAACGCGATGCTGATTGCCGGGCTGCGTATTTCGCCGTTTCTGGCCACGCTGGGTACGTTGTTCATCGGCACCAGCGTGCAACAGCTGTTATCCGATGGCGGGCAGCCCGTCTACATCGCGCAAAACGCGCTGCCCGGCATCAGCAGCATGCTGATACTGGGTGTGCCATTGCCGCTTGTGGCGGTGGCTGTTCTGGCAGGTGTTTACGGGCTGGTGCTGGCGCGTGGACGTCTGGGGCGGGAGATTCTTGCAGTGGGTACGCAGCCGCAACTGGCGTATTACTCGGGGCTTTCTACCCGGCGTGTGGCCGTATGGGTGTTTCTCGGCAGCGCGCTGGCCTGCGCGGTTGCCGGTATCCTGCTCAGTTCCACCGTCAACGCCTACGTGCCGATGTCCGGCAACGCCTACCTGATCAACGCGATTGGCGCGGTGTTCATCGGCACGACGCTCAGCCGCCAGGGGCGTCCCAACATCGTCGGGACGCTGCTGGGTGTGTTGTTCATTAACGTCATCGCCAATGGCTTGCTGTTGATCGGCTGGAACTTCTACTGGCAGCAGGTCGCGACCGGGGTGCTGATCTTTGCCGTGCTGGCGTTCAGTTTCGCCAGCCGCCACCTGCTTGGTCATGCAGCCTGAGGGCACAGCGCCTCAGGCTTTACCGGTGCCGCTGCCGATCTGCCAGACGAAAGGCGGCTCGGTGCCATTGATACGCCAGTCGCCAACAATCCGCGCCTTGTAGATCAGCGGATTGTGCGATGCCGCTGTGCGTGCATTGCGCCAGTGGCGATCCAGCGCCTTGTTGACGCTCACGCCCGACGCGCCCAACGCATTGAACAGCTCGGTGGCCGAACGCAGCACCAGTTCCGAGACGATCACCTGCGCCTTGGCGGTTTCGATTTCTGCCGCGATATTGGCGTCTTTCTCCTGCTGCGGGTTATTGCCGAAGCGCGCCACATAAGCGCGCTGCAACGGCTCGGCGGAACGCAGGGTGGCTGCCTCGGCGGCGTACACCTGCGCGGCGATCTGCCCGACCACTTGCTGCACCTGCGAATCCTGGCTGACGCTGCCCGCGTTGCCGTGGCTGAAAATACGTTTGCGGTCACGCACCTCTTGCGCGATATCACGCTCGACGGCTCGGCCGATGCCGGCCAGCACCGCCAGCAGCACCAGTTGATAAAACGCCGTCTGATACTTGAAGCGCTCTTCAAAGGGAATCACATGGTTCGCCGGCAATGGCACGTTGTCGTACACCGACGTGCCGCTGCCGGTGGTGCGCTGTCCGAAACCGTCCCAGTCGTCGCTGTGACGCACGCCAGCGTGCCGGGCATTGACCACGGCAATCACGTCGGCGCCATTGTCGGCACGCTGGGCGTAAACGTCGATCCAGTCGGCGAAGATGCTGCCGGTGCTGTAGAACTTGGTGCCGTTGAGCACAAAACCATCGCCCTGTGCACTGACCTTGGTGATCACATCACCGATTTTCACCGCACCGACTTCGGTCCAGCCATTGCCGACCAGATCCCCGGCGACAAAGCGTGCAAACCATGTGTCACGGTCCGCGCCCGGTGGCGCATTCAGGCGGTCTTCGACAAAAGCAAAATGCGCCCGCAAAGCCTGCGGGATGTTCGAGTCGGCCTCGGCCAGCTCTATCAACAGCTGAAAAAGCTGGCCGATCGAGGCACCGGCACCGCCATATTCGGTCGGTACCCGTACAGCGCCGAAACCGGCTTTCTTCAGCCATTCAATCGGTTCATAGGGCAGGGCACGGGCTTTTTCACGTTCAACGTTGCCCGCGCTGATCTCACGGAAGATCGGTCGGAAGCGGTTGGCCAGGGTTTCGTAATCGGTGCCCAGCGAGAGTGGGTTAGAGCCGGTTGGTTGAGTCATGCAGTGCTCCTGAGTGCGAAGAGGTCGGCACGCGTGCCGGGGTAGTCACTCAAGTCTCAGTGCATGCTTTGTGCCCGAATATAAGTCATTGAATGGATTGATTATTTTTTTATCTGCCGATTTTACCTGTTGTAAGGCCAACAGCGGCGCAACAGCTTGTCAGCAAAGCGCACAGTTACAAAACTCATCCAGCCGTTGCAACTCATTGATCTTGATGGAGTTGCTGTGCTGGCACGGTCGCTGCTATGGCTCCATTGATCTTTTTCGGTGGAACTGCCCATGTTCGACTCATTGCCCCAAGCGCTGTTGCAACAGGCCCAGACGCGTGGCGACCAGACGGCGCTGCGTTACAAGCAATTCGGCATCTGGCAACGCCGCAGTTGGAGCGAGCTTGCCCTTGAGGTCAGCCAGCTGGCTGCGGCCTTGAAGGGCAGGGGTTTTGACTCAACACACAGCCTGGTCATGCTCAGCGAGGCCAGGGTCGAAGCGCTGTTGCTCGCGCTGGCTGCGCACTGGCTGGGCGGCACTGTCAGTCTGCTTGATCCGGCTGCGGATAACCGAGCATGGCTGGCGAAGCGGTCGTTGGCATTTGCAGTCGCCGACGGGTTGGAAGCGCTTCTTCAGTTACGCAACGCCTCGCCGGAGGTTGTCGTGCTGCTGGACAAGCGCGGCCTCGGCGAAACCCAAGACATCAACGTGATCGACTACGCACGGTTGTTGAGCGATTACGCTGCCGACGCGGTCGATCCTGTACAGAGCCCGGCGGCGGCTTTTCTGTTCCCCTCCGTTGGCGAGCCGTCAGATGTGCAATTGAGCCACACAGACCTGCTTGCAGGTGCGCGGCAATTGGTGGACAGGCACGGGTTGTCGTCGCGGGATCAGGCGCTGGCCGCCAGAGTCTTCGCGGCCAGCGGGCAGGCGCGTTATCTGCTCACGCCCTGGCTGGTGGCCGGGTTTTGCCTGAATTTTCCGGAAGCGCTGAGCACGCGCGACAATGATCGCCGCGAACTGGGGCCGACACTGGTGCTGGGCACGCGCGAGTCCTATGCCCGTCTTGAACTTTGGGTCAAGGAGCGCTTGCCGTTGCCGGGCAGTATCAGCCACCGGCTTTACCAATGGGCGATGGCCCCTGCGCCCGGTGCCCTGCGCCGTTGGTTGGGCTACTGGTTGATCCGCCGCCCGTTGCTGGATGTGTTGGGCATGAGCCGCTTGAGCACACCGTTGCTGGTGGGCGATGCGCTGACAGCCTCCAGCCAGACGTTTTTTGCGGCGTTGGGTATTCGGCCCGTTGCGCCGGATCAGGACAGCCCGGCGCAGCAATCGCCAGCCTTTACCCCGCCAGTGGCAGCGCTGATGAGTGTGCCGTCATGAGTCCTCCGGCGCTGCTTACGCTTGACGATATTTCGCTGTCATTCAAAGGCGTCAACGCCGTTACCTCTATCAGTTTCTCGGTGGCCAGCGGGGAAATCTGCGCGCTGATCGGACCCAATGGCGCGGGCAAGAGTTCGCTGCTCAACGTCATCAATGGCGTGTATCAGGCGCAAAGCGGTTCGATCAGCTATGCCGGTCAGACCCGCCGTCGCATGCGCCCGCATCAGGCTGCCGAAGGCGGCATTGCCCGCACCTTTCAGAACATCGCGTTGTTCAAGGGCATGAGCGTGCTGGACAACGTGCTGACCGGTCGCAACCTCAAGCGCCGCAGCACTTGGCTTGAGCAAATGCTGCGGGTTGGTCGTGCTGCGGCGGAGGACGACGAGCAACGCTGGCACGCCGAGCGGGTGATCGAGTTCCTGCGCATTCACCCGTGGCGCCACACGCTGGTGGGCAAGCTTTCCTATGGCCTGCAAAAGCGTGTCGAACTGGCCCGTGCCCTCGCGGCGGAACCGCGCCTGCTGTTGCTGGACGAGCCGATGGCCGGGATGAATGCCGAAGAGAAACGCGAAATGAGTCAGTTCATCCGCGACATCAATCGCGAACTGGGCACCACCGTAGTGCTGATCGAGCATGACATGAGTGTGGTGATGGGCCTCAGCGATCATGTGGTGGTACTGGATTACGGTCGCAAGATCGGTGACGGAACACCCGAGCAGGTCCGCGCCAATCCACAAGTGATTGCCGCCTACCTGGGCACCCGTCGTTCGTCCCCGATCAGGAAACCGTAAGCCATGGAATTCTTCTTTGAAGTGCTGATCGGCGGGTTGCTGGCCGGCGTCATGTACTCGCTGGTGGCGATTGGCTTTGTGCTGATCTACAAGGCCTCGGGCGTGTTCAATTTCGCTCAAGGCGCGATGGTGCTGTTCGCGGCACTGACGTTTGTCAGCCTGCTGGAGCGTGGCGTGCCGTTCTTCTGGGCGTTTCTGGCGACGTTGGCGAGCATGGTCGTGCTGGCACTGCTGATCGAAAGACTGGTCCTGCGCCCGCTGGTCAACCGGCCGCCGATCATCCTGTTCATGGCCACCCTTGGCCTTTCGTACATGATCGAAGGCTTGGCGCAAGCATTGTGGGGCGCGCAAGTGCACGGCCTGGAACTGGGCATTCCCGACGAGCCACTGGAAATTCGCGGCATGTTGCTCTCGCAGTTCGACCTGTTCGCAGCGGGCACGGCTGCGGCGCTGGTGATTGCCCTGTCGGTGCTGTTCAACCGCACGCGGATCGGCCTGTCATTGCGGGCGGTGGCGGATGACCCGCTGGCGTCGTTGGCGGTGGGTATCCGGCTGCCACGCATCTGGGCGGTGGTCTGGGCCGTGGCCGGGTTTGTCGGGCTGGTGGCCGGGCTGCTTTGGGGCGCGCGGCTGGGGGTGCAGTTTTCCCTGTCGCTGGTGGTGCTCAAGGCACTGCCGGTGCTGATCATCGGTGGGTTTTCCTCGATTGGCGGCGCCATTGTCGGCGGCCTGATCATCGGCGCGTCCGAGAAGCTGGCCGAGATTTACCTGGGGCCGATCATCGGCAGCGGTATCGAAAACTGGGTGCCATATGTGCTGGCGCTGTTGTTTCTGCTGGTTCGTCCTGCTGGCCTGTTCGGCGAGCGGGCGATAGAGCGCGTCTGACTTTTTTTCCAAGGATCATTGCCATGCTGTTTCAAGAAGCCGGACAACTGGCGAGTACGTATGCAGGCGAGCGGCGCATCTTTCGCCTGCGTCAGGACCGTGTCGCCCTTTGGGGGCTGTTGGTTTTTGCGTTCGTTGGCGTGCCGTTGCTGGGCAACGATTACTGGTTCAGCGCGATTCTGATTCCGTTTCTGGTGCTCTCGCTGGCGGGGCTCGGACTGAACCTGCTGACCGGATACGCCGGGCAATTGTCGCTGGGCTCGGCGGCGTTCATGGCGGTGGGCGCGTTTGCTGCCTATAACCTGCAACTGCGCGTGCCGGGTATGCCGCTGTTGCTTGGGTTTGCACTCGGCGGTCTGGTGTCGGCGGCGGTGGCGTTGCTGTTCGGACTGCCCAGTCTGCGCATCAAGGGCTTTTACCTGCTGGTCTCGACATTGGCGGCGCAGTTTGTCGTCGAGTGGGTGTTGACCCGTTTCAGCTGGTTTACCAACGACAACGCATCGGGGGTGATCACCTCGCCACCGCTGACCATCGCCGGGGTGAATTTCAGTTCGCCGCAAGGCCGTTATCTGTTGACGCTGGCGCTGGTGGTGCTGCTGTTCTGGCTGGCCAGAAACCTGCTGCGCGGCGAGCTGGGCCGCAACTGGATGGCCGTACGCGACATGGACACCGCTGCTGCGGTCATTGGCATCCGCCTGTTCAAGGCCAAGCTGCTGGCATTCGCCATCAGCGGCTTCTACCTGGGTATCGCCGGCTCGTTGTGGGCGTTTGCCTATCTGGGCACGGTCGAGCCGCATGGCTTTGATCTGAACCGGTCATTCCAGATCCTGTTCATCATCATTATCGGCGGGCTGGGCAGTGTGCAAGGCAACTTCTTCGGTGCTGCCTTCATCGTGCTGTTCCCGATTCTGCTGGGCAACCTCAGCGCTTTGTTGTTGCCGGTCGGCCTGATCGATTCCGGGCAACTGGAAAACATTCAGAAGATGCTTTTCGGCGCGTTGATCATTGCCTTTCTGATCAAGGAACCCGAAGGGCTGGCGCGCCTCTGGCAGCGCTTTCGCCAGCGTGCGCGAGTCTGGCCGCTGCGTTATTGACAGATTTTTTTCACTCACAAAAACCTTCGTGTACCTCAAGGAATACGCCCATGAAACACCGAAAATCCCTGTTGCGTCTGGCCCTTGGTCTGGCATTGCTAGGTTCAGGTCTGATCGCAACGGCGCAAGCCGCCAATGAGCAATACTTCCCGCTGCAGAGCTACCGGGTCGGCCCGTATGCAGCGGGCGGCACCGGGTTTTTTGGTGGTTTTATCGACTACCTGCAATACGTCAACGCCAACGGCGGAGTCAACGGCGTCACATTGACCTGGTCGGAGTGCGAAACCGAATACGTGGTGGAGAAGGGCGTCGAATGCTACGAGCGGCTCAAGGGCGGGCTCAATGGTGCACCGGCTGCCGCCACCAATCCGCTTTCTGTGGGGATCGCCTACGCCACACTGGAGCGCTCCACCGCCGACAAGTTGCCGCTGATCACCATTAACCACGGGCGCACGGATTCCACCGACGGCAGCGTGTTTGCGTATGTGTTCCCGTTACAGCTGAATCCGTATTCGGAAGTGTCGGCCATCGTCAATTACATCGGTCAGCGTGAAGGCGGGCTGGCGTCGCTCAAGGGCAAGAAAATCGCCGTGCTTTACCACGGCTCGCCTTATGGCAAGGAAACCAATGGTGTGCTGGAAACCCTGGCAAAGAATTACGGCTTTGAATTGACCACACTGGAAGTGCCGCATCCTGGCAACGAACAGCAATCGCAGTGGCTGAACATTCGTCGTCTCAAGCCCGATTGGGTGATCCTGCGCGGTTGGGGGGTGATGAACCCGGTGGCGTTGAAGTCGGCGCAGAAGGTCGGCTTTCCGGTTGACCACATCATCGGCAACATCTGGAGCAACTCCGAGGAAGACGTGATCCCTGCCGGTGCGGCCGCCAAGGGCTTCATCTCGATCACTACGCATCCGTCCGGCACCGACTTCCCGGTGCTGCAAGGCATCAAGACGGCCGTGCTCGACAAGGGCCAGGGCAACCTTTCCGACCCCGAGCGCTTCGGCACGGTGTATTACAACCTTGGCGTGGTGAACGGCATCCTCAACGTTGAGGCGCTGCGCATCGCTCAAGCCCGATTTGGTAACAAGCCGCTGACCGGTGAGCAGGTCCGCTGGGGTTTCGAGCACCTGAATCTGGACGACGCGCGTTTGCAGGCGCTGGGTGCCAAAGGGCTGGTGCAGCCACTGAAACTGTCCTGTGCGGACCACGAGGGCGGCGGTGCGGTGCGCTTTCAGCAATGGGACGGCCAGCGCTGGATCCTGATCAGTGACTGGATTCAGGCAGATCGCGCCTTGCTGCGGCCTATCATCGAAGCGTCGGCTGCGCAGTACGCCAAGGAAAAAGGCATCACTGCTCGCGATTGCAGCAAGGAGCAATAAGCCGATGACGTCGATCCTGCCGGTCAGTCCGCTCAGCGCAACAGTCCTCTCGGTGGAGCAGGTGGAGGTGTTCTACGAACAGTCCATCCTGGCTTTGCGCGGTGTCAGCCTGCAGGTTCGGCAAGGTCAGATCGTGGCCTTGCTGGGGGCCAACGGCGCGGGCAAAAGCACCACGCTCAAAGCCATTTCAAGCCTGGTGCGTGCGGAACGGGGCGAGGTGGTCAGCGGCCGGATTCACTATCTGGGCGAGCCGATTACCCGCTCCGATCCGTCCGCGCTGGTCAGAAACGGCCTGGCGCAGGTGCTGGAAGGCCGTCACTGCTTCACGCACCTGAGCGTTGAGCAAAACCTGCTGATCGGGGCCTTTGTGTCCCGGCCATCGCGGGCTGAAATCAAGGCCCGGCTGGAGAAGGTCTACGGCTATTTCCCCAGGCTGCGTCTGCTGCGCAAGCGTTTGACCGGTTACACCTCGGGCGGTGAACAGCAGATGGTTGCCATCGGCCGGGCATTGATGTCCGAGCCACGATTGCTGTTGCTCGACGAGCCATCCATGGGCCTGGCACCGCAAGTGGTCGAGGAAATATTCGATACGCTGGCCCGGCTCAATCGCGACGAAGGGTTGAGCCTGCTGGTGGCCGAGCAGAATATCAACCTGACCCTAGACTATGCGCACTTCGGCTATGTGCTGGAAAACGGCCGGGTAGTGGGCTCGGGTACTGCGCAGAAACTGGCCGGGCGCGAGGACATCCAGAACTTTTATCTGGGGGCTGCGGCTTCTTGAACCGACCGCTGTTCTTCCAGCAACAGTGTTCGGACATTTTGTCTCGTGGGATACCGCGGGTTATCGGGATGTCTATGTAACCGTATGTTTTTAAATGGAAATATTTTTCGGCACGTACTGTGCACTGCTCAAGGCCACGCGTGTTGAATGCCTTCAACCTGTCGCCAACGATCAGGAGCCAGTCCATGAGCAACCCAGTCGCAACTCCACCCGCCACACCGCCCAGAGCGCACGTCATTGCCTCTGACGCCGAAGCCATCGACGTCGCCAGAGCACTGGCCAGCCGCTTTGCCGAAGAAGCTTCGCTGCGTGATCGCGAACGCCGTCTGCCGGTCGCTGAACTGGATGAATTCTCTGCCAGCGGGCTGTGGGCCATCACCGTGCCAAAAGCCTACGGCGGTGCCGGGGTGTCCTACGTCACCGTCGCGGAAGTGATCAAACTCATCTCTGCCGCCGACTCGTCCCTTGGGCAAATCCCGCAGAACCATCTGGGTGTGCTCGATATCCTGTTGCAGACCGGCACCGAAGAGCAAAAGCGCCATTACTTCGGCAAGGCGCTGGCGGGTTATCGCTTTGGCAATGCGTTCTCGGAGTCGAAAAGCAAAAACGCCGGAGCCTTTCAGACGCGCATTCGCTTTGAGGGCGAGCACGCGGTGCTGGACGGCGAAAAGTTCTACTGCACCGGTGCTTTGTTTGCGCATATCGTGCCGGTAGCGGGCGTCAACGAGCAGAATCAGGCCTTTATCGCCTTCGTTGAGCGTAACAATCCGGGCCTGACCATCATCGACAACTGGGACGGTTTCGGCCAGCGCACCACGGCCAGCGGCGGCGCGGTTTTGAAGGATGTGCGGGTGCCGTCCAGCGCGGTGATCCCGGCTCATCGGGCCTTCGATGAACCGACCGCTGACGGGCCTATTTCACAGATCATCCAGGCGGCGGTGGACACCGGCATCGCCCACGGCGCCTTCGAGGAAACCCTCAAGCACGCCCGCTTGGCGCGGCCGTGGATCGACAGTCAGCAGGATTTCGGCTGGCAGGACCCGTTCAGCATTGCCACCATCGGTGACCTGCAATGGCGGCTGCACGGCACCGACGCGATTCTCGCCAAAGCCGGGCAGGCCATCGACCATGCGCTGGCCGAGCCAAGCGAAGCCAGCGTTGCGCAGGCGTCGGTGGTGGTTGCGCAGGCCAAGGTGCTGTCGGCGCAGATCGCCTTGCTCACCAGCAGCAAACTCTTCGAGCTGGCCGGCACCCGTTCGGTACTCGGCAAGCTCAACCTCGATCGCCATTGGCGCAATGCGCGCACCCATACGCTGCACGACCCGGCACGCTGGAAGTACCACCTGATCGGCAATCAGTTACTCAACGGTATCGCACCGCCGCGTCACGCCTGGAACTGATCAAGGAGCCTCTTCATGTCTCATCCCGCTGTCACCGTGCAACTGGCGGTCGCCGCCCAAGACCTTGGCGACGCCCGTCAAGGTTTGCAACAAACCCTCGATTACCTGCGCGAGCAGGGTCAGCCTTGGTCATTCAGTCACGTGCAGCGCATTGTCGATGACCCGTATGTGATCAGCAAAATCGGCGACTTGCAGATTCGCGTGCAGGTCGCCGCTGCTTTGCTGGAACGCGCCCAGGGCCTGGAAGGCTCAGCCGAGCAACGCCTGATTGCCAGCAGTGAAGCGGTGATTGCCAGTGCCGATGCGTTGCAGGCGGTTGGCAACACTCAGCACGAACTGACCGGCCAGCGCCCGTCACTGCCAGCCCGCACCGGTCGGGAGCCGCTGCGTTGGCATTACCAGATTATCGGCAACCAGCGCCTTAATGGCGTGGTTCCGCCGCAGCTTCAGGAGTAAGCGAATGCCCCGTCAAATACGCCTCAATGCCTTCGACATGAATTGCGTCGGCCATCAGTCGCCTGGCTTATGGGCGCATCCTCGCGACCGCTCGTGGCAGTACAAGGACCTGGAATACTGGACCGATCTGGCGAAGATTCTGGAACGCGGCAAGTTCGACGGCCTGTTCATCGCCGATGTATTGGGCATCTACGATGTTTATCGCGGCAATGGCGAGGCGGCGATTCGTCAGGCCACGCAGGTGCCGGTCAATGACCCGTTGCAGTTGATTCCGCCCATGGCGCTGGTGACCGAGCACCTGGGCTTTGGCCTCACAGCATCGTTGTCGTTCGAGCACCCTTATCCATTTGCCCGACGTCTATCGACGCTGGATCATCTGACCAAAGGCCGCGCCGGCTGGAATATCGTCACGTCGTACCTGGAAAGCGGCGCGAAGAACCTGGGGCAGAAAACCCTGACCGAACACGATGCACGCTATGACTATGCCGAGGAGTATCTGGAGGTTTGTTACAAACTGTGGGAGGGCAGTTGGGAGGACGGCGCGATTCTGCGTGACCGGGAACGCCGCGTGTTCAGCGACCCAAGCAAGATCCACGAGATCGGTCACGTCGGCAAGCATTTTCAGGTGCCCGGCATTCACCTGTGCGAGCCTTCACCGCAACGCACGCCGGTGCTCTATCAGGCGGGCGCTTCAAGCCGGGGCAAGCAGTTTGCTGCCGAGCATGCCGAATGCGTTTTCGTGGCTGCACCTTCCAAAGTCCTGCTGAAAAAGACCGTTGCCGATATCCGTCGTCGCACCGCCGAGGCGGGTCGCGACCCGTCCAAAGTGCTGATTTTCAATTTGCAGACGGTGATCCTTGGCGAGACTGACGCCAAGGCGAAGGCCAAGTTTGAAGAATACAAAAGCTGGGTCAGTTATGAGGGAGCCATGGCGTTGATTTCCGGCTGGACTGGCATCGACTTCAGTCAGTTCAAACCGGACGAGCCGCTGCGGCATGTGCATACCAATGCCATTCAATCGGCGGTCGAGACCTTTTCCACGGCAGACCCCAACACTGTATGGACGCCGCAGGCACTGGCTGACTGGGTCGGCATCGGCGGTTTTGGGCCATTGTTCGTCGGCAGCCCTGAAACAGTGGCCGATCTGCTTCAAGAGTGGGTCGAGGACACTGACGTTGATGGTTTCAACCTGGCCTACGCGCTGACTCATGAAACCTTCATTGATGCGGTCGATTTGTTGGTGCCAGAGCTGCAGAAGCGCGGCGTTTACAAGACCGAATACGCCCAAGGCACCTTGCGCGAGAAGTTGTTTGGCGACGGGCCGCGGCTGGAAACCGGGCATCCGGGGGCTGCTTTCCGCGATTTGGCGGCACTGAACCGCAATCGCCAGACGGAGAGTGCCTGACGGCGCACCGCTTCAGTTTGTACCCCACGCCATAAAGCGACTGAATCGGGTCTTGCCCAGGGCAGGCCTGTTCCAGTTTGCTGAGCATGCCGACTTCGCTTTACAGCGATTTCATCGACGCCCGATCCAGCGTGCGCACGCCATCTTCAATGGCTTGCAGTTCGCCACGCAACACCGACAGCGGCGTGCGCAGTTCATGGGACACGTCGGCCATGAACTCGCGGCGCATCTTCTCGCACACCCGCACGTCTGCCGCGACCTCCACGACCGGGCGCTCATCGATCAGCCACGAATACAGCGCGCAGTTGGGTTTGAGCAGCCACGCGCTGGGCGGCTCGTCCGGCCTGCAAGTGGCTCAGGCACAGACCACGGTGGAATCGGCGCGGGGTGATGTGGCGCAGTATCAAAGCCAGGTGCTTCAGGACTGTAATGCCCTGCGCCTGCTGGTGGGCAGTGACATTCCTGACGCGCGGTTACCGGCTGCCGATGCGCAATCCGTTGCAGGTTCACGCTCTACAAGGTCATGGGCGGCGGCTGGAACCCTTGGCGGTTTTTCTACTAGTCTCTCAAGAAATCAACCACTTGAACGTTTCACCTTTATCGGCAGTGCAGTGATGAGTGGGCGCACTGCCATTGATCCTTCATGAACAGGAGTTCTCATGAAACCAACCCTACCGAGGTACGCGCGCGTCCTGACCCTGCTGGCCGGTTCTGTTCTTTTCCAAATGCCAGTGCAGGCCAAAGCGCTGGCAGCGGATTCCACTGACGCGCTCGCCAGGCTTGCAGTGGTCAAACCCGTCATGGGCTGCGCTGCATTGGCAAGCGTTAACCTCAAAGACATTGGCGGGCAGGGCAGTCGGGTGCTGTCGGCCAGCGAAGCCACGCGTGAGGGCATAGCGGTGTGTATGGTTGAAGGTCGGCTGGCACCGCAGATCGGTTTTCGGCTGGAATTGCCAACCGGCACCTGGGCGCAACGTTACCTGCAAGTCGGTTGCGGTGGGCTGTGTGGCAACATCAACACGACGGTGCGCGTTGCAGAGGGCTGCAAGCCGCTGAACACTGGCGCGTTCGCCGTGGCATCCACCGACATGGGCCATCAGGCGTCGGACGTGACGTTCGGCGATGACCCGCAGAAGCGCGCCGACTTCGCCCACCGCAGCGTGCACCTCACCGCCGTCGCGTCGAAAAAACTGATCGCCGCGTTTTATGGCAAGCACGCCGAATACGCCTACTTCTCGGGCTGTTCCGATGGCGGACGCGAAGCCCTGGTCGCGGCCCAGCGCTACCCGGACGATTTCAACGGCATCATCGCGGGCGCTCCGGCGCTCAACTTTCAGGTGCAGAAAACCCTGTATCACGGCTGGATGGCCCGATCCAATATCGGCCCGGACGGCAAACCGATTCTGCTGGCTTCAAGGCTGCCGCTGCTGCACAAGGCGGTGCTGGCCAAGTGCGACGTGCTGGACGGGCAGATAGACGGCCTGATCGCTGACCCGCGCCTCTGCAACTTCGACCCGGCAAGTGTGCAGTGCACATCGTCCGTCGATACCACCAACTGCCTCACCCAGCAGGAAGTGGCCGTGGTCAAACGTTTCTACGAAGGGCCGAAAGACCCCGACAGCGGCGAGCGCCTGACCGTCGGTGGTCCGCAGCCAGGCTCGGAACTGGCGTGGGCAGGTGTGTTCGTGCCGATAACTGCCGAGCAGACCGTCTACAGCGAAAAGGCGGCATCAGAGGCCATTCGCAACATGGTGTTCGAGAACAACCCCGTAGCGGGGTTCGACCTGAGCACGCTGCGCTTCGACAAAAGCACGTTCGATAAACTGCGCCCGCTGCATCCGCTGTATGACGCCACCAACCCTGACCTTGCGCCCTTTGCCAGCCGTGGCGGCAAACTGATCCTCTGGCATGGCTGGGCCGATCCCAATGTGTCGCCGCTCAATACCCTGGCATATCACGAGGCCGTGGAGGCGAAGTTGGGCAAGGCACGCACCGAGGCGTTTGAACGCTTGTACATGCTGCCCGGCGTTTATCACTGCGGCAGCGGGGAAGGGCCCAGCGTGATCGATTTGCTCACCCCGATGATGGCCTGGGTTGAGAGCGACCACGCACCGGACGCAATCGTCGCCCGACAGGCAAGACCGGGCAAAACCGCGAAGGGCCGGCCACGGACACAACAACCGCTGCCAGACTTTCTGGTCACCGACAACGTGGCCAACCGTGGCCGCACGCGCAAGGTCTTTCCTTACCCCTACATCGCCGAGTACGACCACAAAGGCTATTCGAAAAGCGCCAGCAGCTATCAGCGCTCCGAACCCCTGACCACGGAAAAGACCCCCCAATGGATGGGCTCTGGTTTCTTCCAGCCTTACGCAGCCCGTGAGCGCTAGGCTCAAGCGTCTGCGGCCGGCCCGGTGAATTAATTTCACCCTGTTCTTGACATGGCCTGCGAACCAGTAGAGAATTGCGTCCATTCCTGAACGCGGAATTGAAAAAAACCTTTAAGATTCAATGGGTTAGAAGCCAAGGAAATACTGGTTTCGCATGCAGTTCACCCACGTTTGATGTTGCGGTAAGGCATCCGACGTATGAGGCCGAGTAGCAAAATGGTTATGCAGCGGATTGCAAATCCGCCTACGCCGGTTCGATTCCGACCTCGGCCTCCACTATTCAAAGCCCCGCAGATTAACGTCTGCGGGGTTTTTTATTGGTCGCGGGAAAGTGAGGGATTCCGAAACCTGGCTACCCGGATAGCAACAGCAGTGCGTCGTATTCTTGAAGCACGGGTAATCACACTGTTCACCAACAGCACGATTATTGCTTGGCAAGCCCAACCAGCCTGTCAGGCATAACCGAGGTAAACCCGATGAGCAAGCCCCTTGTGCAATGGCCAATCAACCCGCGCAGAACCGCAGTCATCGTCGTCGACATGCAAAAGGTCTTCTGCGAGCCGCATGGCGCGTTGTACGTCAAAAGCACGGCTGACATCGTCAGGCCTGTCCAGACGCTGCTTTGCGCCGCACGTGCCGCTCAGGTGATGGTGGTCTATCTGCGCCATACAGTACGTGGCGATGGTTCGGATACCGGACGTATGCGCGACCTTTATCCGAATGTGGACCAGATCCTTGCGCGCCACGACCCGGATGTCGAAATCATTGATGCGCTTGCGCCCGAGTCGGGCGATGTGATCATCGATAAGCTGTTTTACAGCGGCTTTCACAATACTGACCTGGACACGGTATTGCGCTCCAGAGACGTCGATACAATCATTATTTGCGGGACGGTAACCAATGTGTGTTGTGAAACCACCATCAGGGATGGCGTGCACCGTGAATACAAGGTTATCGCGCTGAGTGACGCAAACGCGGCGATGGATTACCCGGATGTAGGGTTTGGCGCTGTTTCGGCCGAAGAGGTTCAGCGTATCTCGTTGACAACGATTGCCTACGAGTTTGGCGAGGTCACTACCACGGCGGACGTTATCCGACGTATCGAAGGCGCATAGCGGTAGCGGTGCGAATGTGCGCAGTTATGGCTCGTTTCCGGTGCTTACGCATTTAAACCATGCGCTCTGTTTCAGACCGCTTGATCTGATCACAGCGCATGGTTTGGCTAACTCTCTGTATATCTGGCAGATTTACCCGGTGGCACAGTTTCTGCTCTTGCCTCGCTGACCTTCACCTTGCCGGTGAAACTTTTGCGCGTCGTGTCAGTTAGAGGAATCAGCCGTATGACTCTGCAATATGTGCCCATCATTAACCTGGCCCCTTATTTTTCAGGAGAACCGGACGGCAAGGCAGCCGTGGCGCAGGCAGTCAACCAGGCGTGCAAGGACATCGGGTTTCTGGTGATCACCGAACACCAGATTCCCACAGAATTGATTGAGCGAGTCTCGCGCCTGACCCGACAGTTCTTCGACCTGCCGCTCGCGGAAAAGCGCAAGGTCGACCGGCCCAGTCCGGAAATGGTGCGTGGTTACAGTGCAGTGGCCGAGGAAAGCCTGTCGTATTCTCTCGAAGAAAGTGCGCCGGGCGATCTCAAGGAGTCCTTCTCCATCGGGCCGAGCGATGTACCGAATGAAGACTATTACCATAACGCCGAGGCAGGCCCGCACTTTGCGCCTAACGTCTGGCCGGCCGATGAGCGTGTGCCCGGATTTCAGGAGGCTTATCGAGCGTATTTCGACGCGATGAGCCAGTTGGCCCAGTCATTGATGCGCTTGTTCGCATTGGCACTGGAGCTGGACGAGTGCTTTTTCGACGACAGGATCGATCGCCATATCAGCATGTTCCGCAGCCTCAGCTATCCGGACATCAAGACCGAAGTCGAGGCAGGGCAGTTGCGCGCCAGTGCGCACACTGATTACGGCAGCCTGACCATCGTGCGCCCCGACAATGCGCTGGGTGGTTTGCAGGTGCGCAATCAGCAGGGCGAATGGGTCGATGTGCCCTATGTCGAGAACGGTTTTGTGGTCAATATCGGCGATTTGATGATGCAGTGGACCAACGACCAGTGGATTTCTACTTTGCACCGCGTGGTCAACCCGCCCATGACCAGCGAGCAGGACAACCGTCGGCAATCGCTGGTGTTCTTCCACCAGCCCAACTACGACACCTTGATCGAGTGTCTGCCCGGTTGCCTGTTGCCTGACGCAACGCCTCGCCATGCGCCAGTCACCTCGGGCGATCACTTGTTGGCCAAGTTCGTCAAACAGACGACGTTCGGCGGCAGCAAGGTGGCCTGACATGAGCACACTTTCATACGTTAACGTGTTCGCCCAGGACATCCTCGCCCTGAGTGGTTTCTACTCGAAATTGTTCGGCTTCAGCGAAATAGAAGCGATCAGATCGCCGATTTTTCGTGGGCTGGACACAGGCAAATCCTGCATCGGCTTCAATGCCCTCGATGCCTACGAATTGCTGGGCCTGGATGAGTTCACTGACAGTACCGGATGTCGGTTTCTGCTCAATATCGACGTGGAGGAGCAATCCGACGTAGACAGGCTGGTGCCGCAGGCGGTGGCGCTAGGGGCGAGATTGGTCAAGGAGCCGTATCTGACGTATTACCACTGGTATCAGGCGGTTTTGCTGGATCCTGAGGGCAATATATTCCGGATTAACTTTATGCTTTAAGTGCAGCCTCTGCAGATTAGCTGCGGGGGAAGGGCAGCTGGCAAGCGCCCCCCGTTTCAGGTTTTCACCGGAAAATCTACTGGCTGAACTGCTAGCTATCTCGTTCCTGAAAGCAGGTCTTCACTTGTGCAACAGGCAAGGCATGCCTGATTCAACAATTGAGGATATGGACATGAGTGAATCTGCTAGCGTGCAACCCAGGCACGGTTTGGTGATCGACCCTACATCACGTGGTTCCTACGCCATGAAGAAAAGGCTGTTAATGGAATGGGAAGTGGTCGCCATGGAAGGGGGCAAAAACTTTCCCGACCTGAAAGCGGGTCTTGCACACGACTTTCCTGGCGTTGATGAACCTAAAACGCTCACGCCAGTACCGCCGCAGCTGCCGCCTATTGATCCCCCAGCGGACGGGCTTATATTGAGCGGAGGACAAAAAGACCGGTGGGCATGTGTAAACCTTACTGATGACGGAATTATTGAAGAAATAAAAAACAAGGGTGAGGGTGAGGCTAAGAAGTGGCCTCGCGTGAGTGTAACGCGTGGAGCGGAATTTACAGTTGAATGGCAGTACCATGCCGTGCATGTTACGCGCGGCTACCGTTGGTTTATTACGAAAGACGGCTGGAATGAAACGACACCCATCACCCGAGCGGACTTCGAGGGGAAGAACTATGTCGGTGATAATCACTTCACACTTGGCGCCCACGATGGGCTGATGTGGAGCGATATATTTGACTTGAGTCCTTTCGATAAACATCGGGATGCACTCCACCCGAAAAAAATCACATCAGCAACACTGCCTGACGACAAGCATGGGCATCACGTTATTCTTCTTGCCTGGATCGTTGCCGAAACCGATAAAGCATTTTATCAGGCGTTTGATGTTGATTTTGATATGCCCGAGTCTGAAGAGTGAGGCGACGGGCGTGATGGGTAGGGCGCAAGTGTCCAGCGAGACGTTGCCGATGCTTATTCAGCTAGGCCTGCGCAGATAAGGAGTGGGTGATCAGAAGGCCCGGCCTCAGTGCCGGGCTATTTGGTAGTGGCATCTGCTGATCAAAAAACACTTTTACTGAGTGCTTCAGTATCTGCATGCCTCCCGTTGACAGGCTATCCCGGGTAGACTTTGCTGAAACGTCTTCATGGATTTGGTTTTACGATCCATTTCAATTGAAAGGGTGGCCTTGCATATTTCCGAGAGCGAGAAGGCAGCGTCTTGGGCCCCTGCAGCATGAAAAGGCTTAAACTTACTCACGCTTTTTACGTGGAGTTTCAAGTGTGAATAGGCTTTTAAACGATTCCTTGCCCTTGTTTTTTTTATGCCTCTGATGTTTGCAGGTGCGTGGCTGGGATTCGAGATACCTGGAGTAGATCACGGCACGCGGACAGCATTTTTCGTCAGCTGGATGATCGCGATGGCATTTGTTGTCGATCAAATCTGCAAAAGAATATTCAGGGAGAAGTAAGCAGTCGATCCGGTCCTGCACACCCGCGCATGACATGTGGGTAGGGAAGTGGAAATGACGCTTACAAACCTGAACGTTTTCACGCTTGCTGGTGCCCTCGCATTTGTAACGCCGCCATCGCTCCAGGTGGTTGGCGGCCCGAGTTGTACGGCTGCGATCACGCTGGCGAACAGATATTGACCTGTACCTGTTTGGACC
This sequence comes from Pseudomonas sp. CFBP2511, assembly GCF_030209255.1. Lineage (NCBI taxonomy): Bacteria > Pseudomonadati > Pseudomonadota > Gammaproteobacteria > Pseudomonadales > Pseudomonadaceae > Pseudomonas > Pseudomonas sp. CFBP2511. Next base: position 109,756 of record NZ_JARVSI010000007.1, read on the forward strand.
AGGCCGGGCGAGGTGTATTGTGATGTGGTTGCTCCTTGCGTAGCGGGTGGGGCGGGGCTTGGAGTGACGCTGGTTATGCAGTCTATTTGGAAGTCGGCGCCTTGGATGTGCATCGGATTGCCTCGCACGCCTCGCTTCACTGTGAGGGCTGACCTCAGTCACTCTTGACACTACGTTTACTATTTTCATGGATCGGCAATGAAAGAATTGAAAGATCTTGTAGATCATCGGGAACCTGCATTACCTCTGGTTGAGGAAATGCTGGCAGACGCCTCTGTGAATCATCAATTACTGCCTTCGTCCGCCGAAAGCTCGAGAGTTCTCACTCGTCTTCAAGTGACAACCAGATCAACGCTGGGCACCATTGCTTACCACACGGGCGGGCTATTGATTGATCACGGCTGGCTTCGTGTCTTGGGTTCCGGGCATCCGCTATTGCCTCGAAATCTCGCTGACTGGAACGAAGGTCGCGCAGACGGTTGCTTGCTTGTCGCCGACGATGTCGTCGGCGGGTTTTTTGCTATCAATGGCGGTGGCTTGGGTGATGATGTTGGAGAAATGTACTACTGGGCGCCAGATACTTTGAAGTGGGAACAGCTGGAAATTGGCTATACGGACTTTCTAAGCTGGGCCTTGAGTGACCGAATCGCTCTTTTCTACGACGGATTGCGATGGGAGGGCTGGCGTAGCGACTTGGAGGCGCTCGGCTCAGACCAATGCTTCTCATTCTTTCCGTATCTTTGGACACAGGAAGGCTCAATCGAGAGAAGCAGCCGGGCAATGATTGATGTCATCGAGCAGTTTGAAATGAACGTCGATCTGTATCGTCAGTAAACTGTCGTATTCAACTAGACAAATAATATTCTGCGCTGCGGTCATCAAGCTTATTGCGTGGTTGACCCTTCTACATCACTGGCGTCTGTTCGAGATCAAGGTCGATGGCGTATTTGACGTGCGCAGAGTGACCCCAGCTGATATGAGGGCATTCAGTGGTCGAGTGCTTCAAATCTGGAGGTGTCGCCGGTGGGCTTAAGGTGGCAGGAGGATTGAAACAAGAGTTGCGGACCACGAAAGTTTTTGCGGACCCAAAAAAAAGGGCCTAGTGGGCAATATGCCCCGTAAGCCCTTGATCTATAAGTGGTGCCCCGAGCCGGGGTCGAACCGGCACGTCCAAAGGACGAGGGATTTTAAGTCCCTTGCGTCTACCAATTTCGCCATCGGGGCGGTAGCGCCAAGAGCAGGGAATATATACACCCGGCCCCCATGAAGCAAGCGTGAAAACGACTCAAATGGCACAAGGTGCCGCTTTCCTGCCTGTCAGAAATGCTTGGCAAATCATGAGGCTACGAAATGTTGCCGCAGCTCACGCTGGCTCGGCGGGTTCAGACGGCTCACGCTTTGCTTTCTTTCACCACGGCTTCGACCTTGTCGGCAAGAATTCGCAGGTAACTGGCCAGCGCGACTTCTTCCAGGCGCAAGCCTTTGCGCTGCCTTGAGCGGGGAAGTTTGGCCAGGTTGCCGAGCAGGAAGCCTTCCAGCACCGCTGGATGGATGTAGCATTTGCGGCAGATGGCCGGGGTATTGCCCAGTTGTTTGGAAACGGCCTTTACCATGTCGACGATGTGCCGCTTGGCGTCGGCTTCCGGCTCCCAATGCAGCTTTTGCAGGGTGGCGAGTGCGAGTGCGCTGGCGGCCCAGGTTCGGTAGTCCTTGGCGGTGAAGTCCGAGCCGGTGAGGCTTTGCAGGTAGGCGTTGATGTCGGAGGAGGTCACGGCATGGCGCACGCCGTCGTCGTCCAGATACTGGAACAGGTTCTGCCCCGGCAGTTCCATGCAGCGCTTGATGACACCGGCCAGGCGCCGGTCTTTGACGCTGACCTTGTGTTCGACGCCGCTTTTACCGCGGAACTCGAAGAGAATCTGACCGCCTTTGACCTCCACATGCTTGTTGCGCAGGGTGGTCAGGCCGTAAGAGCGGTTTTCCTTGGCGTACTGGCTGTTACCGATGCGGATCAGTGTCGCGTCGAGCAGTGAAATAACCGTCGCCATGACCTTTTCCCGACCCATGCCCGGCTGCGCGAGCTGCGCTTCGATCTGTTTGCGCACCTTGGGCAGTGCGTGACCGAACTCGATCAGGCGCGAGTATTTGTCCTGATCACGAATCTCGCGCCAGCGTGGGTGGTAGCGATACTGTTTGCGACCACGAGCGTCGCGCCCAGTGGCCTGCAGATGACCCATCGGGTCGGCGCAGATCCACACATCGGTGTAGGCGGGTGGAACTGCCAGTGCGTTGATGCGCTTGATCTCCGACTCGTCCTTGATGCGCTTGCCCTGGGTGTCGAAGTAGGCAAATTTTTCGCGCAGTATCTTGCGGGTCAGGCCCGGTTGAGTGTCGTCTACGTAATGCAGGTCACTGGCGGGCGGGCTGATGGCAGTCGAGTCAGGCATGGCTGATTTCCAGAGGCAGTTAAAAACACTGACCTCGGCATTTTCCTGAGGTGCCGTTTATTTGTTGCCTGACTGGTTTTTTGGAGTGTTATGCCAGCACCGCGACCGCCTTGATCTGCGCCCACAGTGTCTGGCCTCTGTGCAGGTTTAACTGGTCGCTGGAATAGCGGGTGATACGAGCCAGCAAAGGCGTGCCACCCGCATTGAGCTTCACCAGCACATGGGCGAGGTTGTCGGCAAGCGCTTCTTCCACCACGGTGACCGGCAGCCGGTTGAGGATGCTGCTGTGATCATCAGGTTGCAGGTTCAGGCTGACGTCCCGGGCCTGAACCTTGACGCGGAGCAGGGTGCCGATCTGCAATTCGGCGTGTGCGACGCGCATGCACAGGTTGCTGCCCGGCAGGGTGACGGTCAGCAGTTGATAATGATGGTCGTAGGCGCTGACCGTGCCTTCGATGACCACGCCGGCATCATTGCCCATGGCCAGCGGCAGGTCCAGGCGCGCCAGTGTTTCGCGGATCGGGCCGCTGGCCAGCACCTTGCCGGCCTCAAGCAACACCAGATGGTCGGCCAGCCGCGCCACCTCGTCCTGAGCGTGGCTGACATACAGCATGGGGATGTCCAGCTCGCGGTGCAGGCGTTCCAGATAGGGCAGGATTTCACCCTTTCGTTTAGTGTCCAGCGCCGCCAGCGGCTCATCGAGCAGCATCAGGCGTGGGCTGGTCAGCAAGGCCCGTGCGATGCCGACGCGTTGGCGCTCACCTCCGGACAGCTTGTCAGGGCGACGTTCCAGCAAGTGATCGATGCCGAGTAACTCGGTCGCCTGCTGCAACTCGATACGGCGTTGCGGGCGCGGAATGCGTTTCAGGCCGAATTCCAGGTTGGCGCGCACCGACAAGTGGTCAAACAGGCTGGCTTCCTGAAAGACATAGCCGATTGCGCGCTTGTGCGGGGCCAGAAAGACTCCGTTTTCGCTGTCCTGCCAGACTTCGTCATGAACACGAATAAAACCCTGTTCGGCTTTTTCCAGCCCGGCGATGCAACGCAGGCAGGTGGTCTTGCCCGAACCGGACGGGCCGAACAGTGCCGTGATGCCCGCGCCGGGCAGCGCCAGGTCGGTACTCACCGTAAACTCCGGGTAGGTCATCTGCAGGCGGACTTCTATCGGCGATACCATGAATCAGCCCCAACCCGTTTTGGATTTGCCGCTGGAATAAAGCGCCAACAGCACCAGAAAGGAAAACACCAGCATCGCGCCGGCCAGCCAGTGCGCTTGCAGGTACTCCATGGACTCGACGTGATCGAAGATCTGAACCGACACCACGCGGGTCTTTTCAGGAATGTTGCCGCCGATCATCAGCACCACGCCGAACTCGCCGACCGTGTGAGCAAAGCCCAGAATTGCCCCGGTGATAAAGCCGGGCTTTGCCAGCGGCAGAATCACATGACAGAACGTATCCCAAGGCCCTGCCCGCAAGGTGGCGGCGACTTCCAGCGGGCGACTACCGATGGCTGCAAAGGCATTCTGCAACGGCTGCACCACGAACGGCATAGAGTACAGCACCGAGCCAATGACCAGCCCGGTAAAGCTGAACGTCAGCGTGCCCAGCCCCAGGCTTTGGGTCAGTTGCCCCACCGCACCGTTAGGCCCGAGCAGTAGCAGCAGATAAAAACCGATGACGGTCGGTGGCAGCACCAGGGGCAGGGCGACGACCGCGCCAATCGGCCCCTTGAGCCACGAATTGGTGCGCGCCAGCCACAGCGCGATGGGCGTGCCGATGATCAGCAGGATGACGGTGGTCAGCGACGCCAGCTTCAGCGTCAGCCAGATCGCCGCAATATCGGCACTCCCCAGCGGCATTTACAGCTGGTATCCGAAGGATTTGATGATCGCTGCGGCTTTCGGGCCTTTCAGGTATTCGACCAGCGCCTTGGCGGCGGCATTGTCCTTGCCTTTGGTGAGGATTACGGCGTCCTGCTTGATCGGGTCATGCAACGAGTCGGGTACGATCCACGCCGAGCCGCTGGTCAGCTTGCCGTCCTTGTAGATCTGCGACAGGGCGACAAAGCCCAGTTCTGCATTGCCGGTGGAAACAAATTGATAAGCCTGGGTGATGCTCTGCCCTTCGACGATCTTTGCCTTGGTCGTGTCAGTCAGGCCCAGCTTGCTCAGCACCTGAGTCGCCGCAAGGCCGTAAGGTGCAGCTTTTGGGTTGGCGATCGACAGGTGCTGATACTGATTGGCCTTGAGCACCTCGCCCTTGCTGTCGACGTAACCTTCTTTGGCCGACCACAGCGCCAGTGTGCCGATGGCGTAGGTGAAGCGCGAGCCCTTCACAGTGTCGCCTTCCTGCTCAAGCTTCGCCGGGGTGGTGTCGTCGGCCGACAGGAACACCTCGAACGGCGCGCCATTCTTGATCTGGGTGTAGAACTGGCCGGTAGCACCAAACGCTGCGACCAGCTTGTGCCCGGTGTCTTTCTCGAAATCGGTGGCAATCGCCTGGATCGGCGCGGTGAAGTTGGCCGCAACCGCGACCTGCACCTCATCAGCGCTGGCGTAGGCGGCGCCGGACATGGCCAGCGCCAGTGTAGAAAACTTGAGGGCGGCGCGCAGCGTGATCGTTCGCATGAAACAGCTCCTGAGTGATGAAGACGCACGCCGTCGGAATAAAGGCGTTTCGCTATATATTTAAATATATAGCGATAGCCAGCTTTTCTGAAAGCGTTGTTTCACAGTGGCGAAAGAATTTTCAGCGCATTTTCAGCCAGTTGCCGCGTCAGCTCAGTGGCATCCAGTTGATGCTTGATGCCGACCGCCTGGCCTGCCCACAGACTTGTGAAGTCGCTGCTGTGTTGTTTTTCCGCGATAGCGCGCAATGGCATCAGTGCGCCGCCTGCCAGTGGAAAGGCCGGGGCGAGGGCGCTGATCGGGCCTGCTTCACGCATGATCCGGTTAACGATGCCGCGCGCCGGACGACCGGTGAACAGGTTGGTCAGCGCCGTCTGGCTGTCTGTGGCATCGAGCAAGGCCTGACGATGCAGTGCGCTGACGCTGGCTTGCGGGCAGAACAGATAGGCCGTGCCGACCTGAACCGCCGAGGCGCCCAGCACGAACGCGGCTGCAACCCCGCGCCCATCAGCGATGCCGCCCGCCGCAATGACCGGGATCTTCACGGCATCGGCGATCTGCGGCACCAGCGCAAAGGTGCCGACCTGGGTGTGCAGTTGATCACTGAGAAACAGCCCACGATGGCCGCCCGCTTCGTAGCCCATCGCTATCACCGCATCGCAACCGTGCTGCTCCAGCCAGACGGCTTCTTCGACCGTGGTTGCGGAAGAGATGATTTTCGCGCCGGTGGCCCTGACACGTTCCAGTAATGCTTGCTCTGGCAGGCCGAAGTGAAAACTCACCACCTCAGGCTTCAGGCGCTCGACCAGTGCGCAGGTGGCGCTGTCGAAAGGTGCTCGGTTGGAGACCGGCGTCGGCGCATCGAAGTCAGCCCCCAGCTCTTCGTAATAAGGCTTGAGCGCCTGCTTCCAGCGTTCAGCGCGATCAGCATTGTATTCTGGGGGTGTGTGGCAGAAAAAATTCAGATTGAGCGGGGCGCTTCCGGCGTGCTGTCGAAAAATCGTGACTTGCTCGTTGATTTGATCGAGCGTCAGCAGGGCGCAGGGCAGTGACGCCAGGCCTCCTGCTTTTGCTACAGCAATGGCCATCGGCGAACTGCTGGCGCCAGCCATGGGCGCCTGCAGAACAGGCAGTTCGATGTCGAACAGTTCAAGAATACGAGTATCAGGCCATTGGCTCATGTGTTCTCCGTTTCCCAAGTAATCAGGTAGTGGTCATTGAGCGTGAGACGCCCGTGAATGGCAACCGGCATTGCCGACAAAAGGTCAGGCTCGCGTAGCTTGGTTGACATAAGAAACGATCGGTCTAATATCCCCGCATGACTCAATTACCCATGAAAGCCAGACGCCCAGGCCGGCCACCGAAAGTGGACCGCGACAACCTCGAAACCCGCGAGGTACTGCTACGTCGCGGTCTGGAGGTGCTGACCGAGCAAAGCTTTTCGGCCACCGGGCTGGATTACATTCTCAAGGAAGTCGGCATTCCCAAAGGGTCGTTCTATCACTATTTCCCCAGCAAAGAGGCCTTTGGCCGGGCAGTGCTGGAAGAATATTCGCGTTATTTCGCCCAACGCCTGGACCGCTGGCTGCTGGACGAAGCGCTGTCGCCACTGGAACGGCTGGTCGGTTTCGTTCAGAGCGCCAAGCACGGCATGGCCCGACACGACTATCGGCGCGGGTGCATGGTCGGCAATCTGGGTCAGGAAGTCGGCCTGTTGCCGGAAGGGTTTCGCGACACGCTGGAACAGATTTTCCTCGATTGGCAGTCGAAACTGGCCGCTTGCCTGAGCGCTGCACAAGCCTGTGGCGAATTGTCCAGGCGCGCTGACTGCAACGAATTGGCGGCTTTTTTCTGGATCGGCTGGGAAGGAGCGGTGCTTCGCGCGCGGCTGGTCAAAAGTGACAATCCATTGAACACCTTTATTGCCGGCTATCTTCGTGGCTTGCCGCAATGATTTCTCAGGCCCGCTTCTTCTCAGGGGTATTTAAAGACGATCAGTCTAAATTGGAGGTGCGCATGTTCAAGGGCATTTTGATCGACAAGAATGAAGCCGGTTACAACGTCAAGCTGACCGATATCGACGAAGCGCAATTGCCGCCAGGTGACGTGACGGTAAACGTGTCGCACAGCACGCTCAACTATAAGGACGCGCTGGCGATCACCGGTCAAAGCCCGATTGTGCGCAGCTTTCCAATGGTGCCGGGCATTGACCTGGCGGGTACGGTCCAAGCCAGCGATACGCCTGAATTCAAGGCGGGCGACACGGTGCTGCTCAATGGCTGGGGCGTGGGCGAAGGCCATTGGGGCGGCCTGGCGCAAAAAGCTCGTTTGAAAAGCGAATGGCTGATCCCCTTGCCGCAAGCCTTCACGCCTGCGCAGGCAATGGCCATAGGCACGGCAGGCTATACGGCCATGCTCAGCGTGATTGCCCTGGAAAAACACGGCGTGACGCCGGAACACGGCGACGTGCTGGTGACCGGCGCCAATGGCGGCGTCGGCAGCTTTGCCATTGCAATTCTTGCCAGGCTGGGTTACCGGGTGATCGCCTCAACCGGGCGCGTGGCGCAAAGCGAGTACCTGCACACGCTTGGCGCGGCGCAGATTATCGATCGTCAAACCTTGTCGCAACCGGGGCGGCCGTTGGCCAGGGAGCAATGGGCGGCGGCGATTGACTCGGTGGGCAGCCACACCCTGGCCAATGTGTGCGCCGGGATTCGCTATCGCGGCGTGGTGGCGGCCTGTGGCCTGGCGCAGGGCATGGAGTTTCCGGGCTCGGTGGCGCCCTTCATTTTGCGTGGCGTCACGCTGGCCGGCATCGACAGCGTGACACGCCCTCGTGCTGACCGGCTTGAAGCCTGGTCCAGGCTTGCGAATGATCTGGACCTGTCGCTGCTGCCGCTGATCAGCCGGGAGGTCGGCCTGAGTGAGGTGATCGACATCGCCCCGCAACTGATCGCAGGTCAGGTTCGCGGTCGGGTGGTGGTGGACACCGCACGCTGAGTCAGCTCGTCACTATTGTTACCGTTCAGGCTCGCACGCAGGCTTCAAGCGCCTGCTGCACCTGAGCGCTGCCAATTCCGGTGTCGCATAAGTGCAACGGCGTGTGACCACCCAGTGCCGTATTGCGGGTGATCAGCCATTTGCCAGCGCGCTCGGGTGTTTCAAACACGCGCATGGCGTGACTGGCAATCATCGCGACGCGATCCAGACGCTCCGAGGCCACCAGACTCAACGGCTGCTGCTGACGCTGTCGGCGTTCCAGCGTTGACATCGAGGCGTTAAACAACGCTTCCATTTGCTGCGGGCAAAGGCTGAGCGCGTCGCGTACGGCGCGTATCCAGCCGGGCGCAAAACCAGCCCGGATGTTCGCCAGTCGCTCGGCTTCGCAGCGCTGGCTGACCTGATGGGCCAACAGCCAGAAACCGGCAGCCGCTTTACGACGTGCAATGGATTGGGTCGCCAGGGTCAAGGTACGTGCTCACTGTCGGTGTGGGAAAGACGCCCAACGCTATCTCAGGCTGGGCTTCGTTCAAGCGGCAAGGTGTTACCGAGGATTGCCCGTTGCGCTGAGCGGAGAGTGCCGGGCCAAAGCCCCCGTGCTAAAGTCAGCCGCCTGACACGAATCACGAACAAAGAGCGCAGGGGCTATTCTCCACGCACTTGCACCCGAAAAGGCGTCGCTGCACATGCCGCAAGACCCGCACACCGACCAGACTGCACGCGTCATCAGCCAGCCTTCGTTGCCGGACGTCAACAAGCCGTTGCGGCTATACCTCGACCGTCTTGCCCCTTCAAGCCGCCTGACCATGACCTACGTGCTACAGGATGCGGCTGACCGGCTGGGCATGGCTGACGTGGATATTCATGACATCCCCTGGCACACATTGCAGCCCGGCCATGTCACTGCGCTGGTGGCCACGCTGCGCGAAGATGATTACGCACCCAACACTACCTCGTTGTACGTGAATGCCATTCGCGGCGTGATGAACGAAGCCTGGCGGCACGACCTGATCAGCCACGATCAATTGTTGAAGATCCGCTCGATCAAACCGGTCAGCGGCACGCGACTGGCCAAGGGCCGCAACATCCGCCGCACGCTGATTCGTGAACTGATGGAAGCCTGTGCAGCAGACCCCAGGCCGCAAGGGCGGCGTGATGCCGCAATCATCGCCATCCTGTACGGGTCGGGAATGCGCAAATCCGAGTCGGTCAATCTGGACCTGGCCCAGATCGATTTTGCCGAACGCAGCCTGCGGGTCATGGGCAAGGGCAACAAGCAGTTGATCAAATACGCACCCGAATGGGCGTTCAAGGCGTTGAACGACTGGCTGGAACTGCGCCGTTCGTGCCTCCAGCCGGGGCAGGGCGATGACCTGTTTCTGTTCAACCGTATTCGACGCGGCAGCCACATCACCCGCGACAGAATCACCAAACACGCCATTTACTTCATCGCCAAACAGCGTGGGCGGCAGGTTGGCGTGGACATCATGCCGCACGATTTCCGCCGTTCGTTTATCACCCGGGTAATCGAAGAGTTCGATTTGTCGATTGCCCAGAAACTGGCCCATCACACGCATATCTCGACCACCGCCAGCTACGACATGCGCAGTGAGAACGAGCGCCGTAATGTGGTGGACGGCTTCGATCTTTAAAGGGTTATGAAAACGCAAAAAAAAGCCACCGCACGCAATGTGAGATGGCTTAAAGATCTAACCAAAGGAGTGATGAAGCAGAGCAGTCATTCACTGACCTCGTGACGCGGATTCGCGAGGCCGGGAGATATGTTCGATTCATCGCCGACGAAGGTAACACCGCAGCCCTCGATTCAATTATCAGCGTTATCGATACCAGTCATTGGCAAAAAAGATAGGTCGGCGTACCGCCTGGCGCCACAGCCATCCAGAAATTCGATGACTCACCCCCGAGCTATCCGGCAATCGGATAGCCAACATCCGGCAACAATTTCATGCTTTACCGCACTTGAAACGTACGGGACTGAGCATGGAAAAGTTCGATATACACCGTAAAACCCCATTCGACGCCCTTGTACATGAGTACGGGCTCGACGGCAGCCGTCTGCTGCCGTGGGAAGGTTATCCGATGCCGTTCGCCGGTGGCTGGTGCGTGGTCCGCCCCGGCACAAGCAGCACGGCGCACACCCAGATCGACCAAGAGATTTTCATTGCCATCAAGGGCAATGCGCGGCTGGTGGTGGGTGACAGACAGATGGATTTTGCGGTGGGCGACATTGCCGCCATTCCGAAACACACCGATCACTACGTCATCAATGATTCCACCGAGGACTTCCACTTCTACGTGGTGTGGTGGGACATGAACCACGTCAACGCCTTCGTCGCGCAGCACAGCGAAACCACGGGGTGCCTTGATGAGTAAGTTCATCGTGACCATCACGCCGCCGACCCCCAACGGTGACCTGCACATCGGCCATATTGCCGGCCCGTTTCTGGCCGCCGATGTGTTCACCCGTGTGCAGCGCCAACGCGGTCACGACTGCGTGCTGGTCTCCTATTCCGACGATTACCAGTCCTACATGTTGCGCAAGGGGCTGGAGCAGGGCGTCGATCCGGTGGTGCTGGCCCATCGCAACTCGGATCGCATCGAAGCCTCGCTGGCGGCGATCAATATCAAGCCTGACAACTGGATGCGTCCGCACAATAACCCTTGGTTCGCCGAAGCGGTGGGCGAAGTGTTCACGGCGTTGCGCGACGCCGGGGCGATCGAGTTTCGCGACTCCAGCGAGCCTTATTGCCCTGATTGTGCTGTCTGGGGTTACGAGGCGTTTGCCCGTGGCCAGTGCAACTATTGTGGCGCGGAGTCGGATGCCAGCCAGTGCGAGAACTGCGCCCAGGCCCCCGACGCAGAACTAATGAGCGGCTTGCACTGCAAGCTCTGCCAGCAGCCGTCGCAGTGGAAAACCGCGCACCGGGCGTTTCTCAAACTGGCTGATTTCAAGCCGCAACTGGGTAATCGCCTGATCGGTCAGGCGTGGCGCAAGCCCCTCGACAGCTGGTTGCGCGACACGCTGGAGCACCTGCACGACTGGGGCGTGACGCGCCCGGGTGACGGCGGGCTCGACTTGCAAGCCGACGGCGCGTGTCGGGTGCATACCTGGTTCATGGGGCTGGCCGGCTACATGGCTGCGTTTCGTGAGTACGCCGACAGCATCGGCCGCCCCGAGCTGTTTGGTCAGTACTGGCAGTCGGGGCAGGGCACGCTGGTGCACTTTCTCGGTTTTGACTGCGTGTTCAGCCACGCCATCGTCTACCCGGCGCAATTGTCGGTGCTGCAGGGCATCAAGGTCCGCCAGCGCTTCGTGCCCAATCAGTTCCTCAAACTTGATGGCCTGAATCTGTCGACCAGCCGCAACCATGCGATTTGGGTTGGCGATCTGGCCCGTCAGGCCTGCGCCGACAGCGCGCGCCTGTACCTGGCGAGCATTGCGCCTGAGGACAGCGAGGGCGATTTTCGAATGACGCATTTCTTTGAATGGCGGGAAGAGCTGTTCAATGGCTTTTTCCCCGCCTTGCTGGAGGCCGCAAAAAGTCGCGACGACAGTGGATGGAGGGGTGTCTGCGGGACGGATGCCGGTTTGCTGGAAGCCTTGCGCCTGCAATGGACCCGCGCCGCAGAGCCTGCGCAGTTCTCCATGAAAGGCTTGGCTCGTGTTCTGCTGGATGCGATTGCCATCACCCGCGCTCGTTTGGCCGAGGGCCGCCCTGTCAGTCACCTGGCGGCGTTCATCGCGGTGGCCGGCAAAGCGCTGATTCCGGATATGTCAGCGCAGCTCATCACCGCATTCGGGCTGCCCGAAGCCCGGGTCAACGCCACGCTCATGAACGGCTCGGCCGCTGAATACTCCATCTGAACGGATGCACCACAATGTTCATCGATTATGAGATAGCGGTGGTTGGCGCAGGGATCACCGGCGCCAGTATCGCGGCGAAGCTGTGCAGCGCAGGTGTGTCTGTCGTCTTGATCGACAAAGGCGCGGCCGGCAGCCTGGGGGCGAGCGGGTACTCCGGCGGGCTGGTGCGTCTTTACGACACCGATCCGCTGCTGATGGAACTGGCGGCGTATTCCATCGGGTTGATCAACGACGGCATTTTCGCGGGCACGTATGCCCGCGCTTTAACGCGCACCGGGGTGATCTATCGGGCCGCTGCCGACCAGTTGGGCACGGTGTGCCGCGCCATCGAACAGTACGGCAACGCGCGTTACCCGATGCGTCTGCTGGCAGGCCATGAACTCGACGGCGAGCGCTATCGGCAGTGTGCGGCAGCCGAGCGGATCAACCTGTTCGAGGCCCACGCCTGCGTCGGCAACGTGCGCCAGGCCGTTGCTGCGCTGTGTCAGGTGGTCCGCCGGCAAGGCTTGCTGTTGGAACATCGTGAGATCAAGGCCATCGAGTGCCGGGCGCCTGACCTTGTCCACATCGAAATGGGCGATGCGACGCTGCGTTGCCGGGCAGTGGTGGTGGCCGCAGGTGGCTGGAGTCAGCATCTGTTGCCGCTACCGTTGCGGCACTCTTTGTTGCAGGCAGGGCTGGAAGCGCGTTCGATTCCTCTCGCTAGGGTAGTGACTGAAAGCGACTGGAGCCTGCCGGTGATCGATGCCGTCACCCAGAGCTACGCCATCCCGCTGACCCGCACGATCGTGCAGACCGGCTGTGGCCTGCGCGACAGCGGTCTGTGGCCTGAGAAGTTGGCCAGGCCTGATGCGCGGCACGCCGAGGATGCCTGCACGCGTATCAATCAACTGTGCGGCTTTGCAGGCAATGCTCGTGTACTGGACGTGCTGCCGGGTTTCGACAGCTACAGCGCCGATGGTCGCCCGCTGTTGGGTTTCTGCGCCGAGCAGAGTCCGGTTTATCTGGCCGCAGGCATGTCGGGGCTGGGTTTCAAGTTTGCTCCCGGCATCGCTCAGATTGCGGTCGAGCAACTGCGCGCGCACCTGGCGCAAACAGACCGGTCATGCCCGGGCTGGTCTGCCTTTTCGCCGTGCCGATCAATGCCGAACGTCGTTCTGGCGGGGGGGCAGCCATGATGCCGGGCGCGTCGTGTATGCCTGCGTTGCGGGTCGGCGTCAGCGCGCTGTTCAATCCCGCTGACACACCGCATGCACGGACGTTCATGCGGGCGCTGGCAGTGGCGCGCAATTGCATTCCGGCCCTTGCGCGGGTGCAGTGGCACTTTCTCGATGACGGAGCCAATGCGGCTCGCGGCGCTGAGGCGGCGCAACAAATGATCGACTGGCAAGCCGATGTGGTTGTTGGCCATTTTTCTTCGGACGCCGCGATCAGTGCCGCGCCGCTGTATCAGCAGGCCGGTATCGCACTGCTGACGCCTGCGGCAACGATTGACCGGTTGACGCTGGAGCACCCCAACGTGTTTCGGTTTTGCCCTTCGGACCGGCAACTGGCGGGCGATCTGGTCAGTTGGCTGGCGTCTCGTCAGTGGCCGCGCGTACACGTGCAGGCCGATGACAGCGCACATGGGCAGGCGCTGGCTGTTGCCATCGGCGCAGTACTGGCCCGCGCCGGTCTGCAGCGGGTCAACGAACGCGAGTGCGCCGACGTGGAGGTATTTGCCGGGCGTCTCAAGACCAGTCGCGAGCATTGGCAGGCGCGTCGGCTGGCGGGCAGCACTCGACCGCTGGTGCTGACGGACGACGCAGCGTCGCCGTATCTGGGCGTCGCTTCGAAACATGAGCGCACTACCTTCGTTATCGGTTTCGGCGGACCCGACAGCACGGCACAGATGTGTCAGGCCAGCGCGCTGCACCGGGCGCTGTTCGCTGTCGAGCCGCACATCTATTTCCGCGAAAGCCTGCTGATGCTTTACGTGCTGGCCGAACTGGGCAATGGCAACGGGTACGCCGAGCCACTGCCGGACCAATTGCGTCGCACCATTTTCAACACGCCACTGGGTGTCGTCAGCTTCGATCAGGGCGAATGCCGAAGCGCGTTGACGCGCCTCTGGAACCTCGGCCCTGCCGGGTTATGTCCCGCGATCTGATGACCGCACACACCAAGAACAGTGCTTTACGCCAACTCTAAGGACAGGAACTTCATGGGTAACTCGACACCACATTCTTTGCATTCTGACGCCATATGTATCGGTTTCGGCCCGGCCGGCATTGCGCTGGCCTGCGCCTTTGAAGATGCACGGGAGGCCAGTCAGCCTCTGGGCGATCTTTCAATCGGTTATCTGGAAGCTGCGCCGGACACCCAATGGCATCGCGAGCTGCTGCTGGCCGGGACCGACATCAATCATCATGTGTTTCGCGACCTGGTGACGCCGCGCAACCCGCGCAGCCGCTTCTCTTTCGCCATGTACCTCAAGGATCAGGGGCGGATGTTTGATTTCGGCTTGCTGGGCCGTCCGGCCAGTCGTCACGAATGGTCGGATTACCTGGGCTGGGTCTCCCGGCAAGTCGATGGTCACACCCGCTTCGATACGCCGGTCACCGAGATCGATCCGGTGATCCGCAATGGCCGACTGCACGAAGTACGCGTGCGCACGCCGCAAGGCAGCTTCGCTACGCGCAATCTGGTGCTGTCCAGTGGCAGCGCGCCACGCATCCCGCAAGCGTTTGAGGCGCTGCTCGGCCCGACGCTGTTTCACACGTCCCGGTTTCTGACCCGTCTGCAAGCCTTTGGCAAGCAACTGCCCAAGCGCTGGCTGGTGCTGGGCTCGGGGCAGAGCGCCAGCGAATCGGTGCTGGAACTGGTCAGCCGCGACCCGGCCATCGAGGTGCACTCAGTGCACCGTTGCGCCGGTTTCAAACTCACCCAACTGGGCCAGTTTCCCAACCGGGTATTTGCCCCCGATCACGTCGATTACTTCCACAGCCTGAACCCCGCAGCGCGCCAGCGTTTTCTCGACTGGAGCCGCTCGACCAATTATGCAGGCATTGACCCGGATGAAAGCCAGAAGCTGTTTTCACTGATCTACGAGGACTCCATCGCCGGTCGCACGCGCCTGCACACCTATGCCTACAGCGTGATCAGCGCCATCGAACACACTGCCGACGGTTACCGCGTCGAGCTCACCGACACCTTCAGCCAACGCACTCGGGTGCTGGAAGTCGATGCCGTGGTGCTTGGCACCGGCTACCAGCAGTACCTGATCCCGCCGCTGCTGAGCGGGTTGCAGCCCTGGCTGGCAGCCGACGTGGATGGCGGGCTGCTGATCGACCGCGATTACCGGGTTGCAACTCAAGGCGCGTGCGACGTGAATATCTGGGTCAACGGTCTTTCCGAGCGCAGCCACGGTATCAGCGACAGCCAGTCGTTTTCGCTGATGGCGCTGCGTGCCGGGCGGATTGCCAGTGCTCTTGAGCGGGCTGTTGAGCCTGCGACCGACGCACCGTTGCTGGCACAGTGGACGTGAACCTCATGCACAAAGCTCTTGGGTATCAAAGCCTTGGCGACATTGTTCACGACCAGACCTTCCTCAAGGTCACGGGTGTGGGTCCCGATTTTTTCCTGAAAATGGAGTCACTCAACCCGGCGGGCTCGATCAAGCTCAAGACCGCCGTCGGCCTGGTCAATGACGTGCAGGCCCGGGGCCTGCTTGGGCCACAGACGACGCTGATCGAGTCTTCATCCGGCAACCTGGGTGTGGCGCTGGCGATGATCTGCGCCGAGCGCGGGATTCCCTTTACCTGCGTGGTCGATCCGAACAGTTCCAGCCACAACATCCGCATGATGCGCAGTTATGGCGCGCAGGTCATCCAGGTCGAGATTCCGGATGCCAACGGCGGGTTTCTCGGCACACGCATCGCGCTGATTCGCGAGAAAGTGGCCAGCGATCCGCGTTATGTCTGGCTCAATCAATACGAGAACGCGGCCAACCCGAGAGCCCATGCGCGGACCACGGCGCACTCGATCAGTCGGCATTTCGGCCATGTCGATTACCTGTTCGTAGGGGCCGGAACCACTGGCACGCTGATGGGCTGCCTGCAGCATTTTCAGCGACACCATCCGACCACCAAAATCATCGCCGTCGACAGCGTGGGCTCGGTGACCTTTGGCACCCCGGCCAGCCGTCGTTTCATACCGGGTCTGGGCACCAGTCAGCGGCCGCCGATCTTCAATGGCGATGGTATTCACGCACTGGAAATGGTCCCGGAAGCAAACGCTGTTGCCATGTGCCGCATTCTGGCGCGCAGCAAAGGCATGCTGGTCGGCGGCTCGACGGCAACGGTGATCGCAGCGGTGCACGCCTGGCGCGAGCGGATAGAGCCGGGCTCGGTGGTGGTTGCGCTGTCGCCTGACTGGGGCGAGCGCTACCTAGACACGCTGTACGACGACCAATGGGTCGAGCAGCGCTTCGGCCGTGAAGTGCTGAGCATGACCCTGACAGACCTCTCGAACAGTAAAAATACACCTCTTTGTGGGCGCGAGATTGCTCGCGAAAGCGTTGGTTCATTGGTGACGCCTTCGCGAGCAAGCTCGCGCCCACAGGGTGTGTGTTCAACTTGTGAGGTGGCGGCCGGGCGCCTAGCGCAAGCGGATTTTCATGTGGTTGACGGGGAAGTGACGGCGCGGCTGCTGGCGGCTGATCCGCTGGCTTGTATCGACGACGTGCAGGCCGCGTATCTGGCCCATGAGGCCGGGCGCACGGTCAACCCCGACAGCTATTTTCTGCGCTTTCCCGAGGTGCCGGCCAATCGCATCATTGCCTTGCCCGCCAGCCTGTCGGGTGATCAGCCTGTCAGCGGCATCAAGTGGATCTCCAGCTTTCCGGGCAATGTCGACACCGGCCTGCAACGTGCATCGGCGGTGCTGATCCTCAATGACCCTGTGACCGGCTATGCGTTTGCCTGCCTGGAAGCCTCGCGGATCAGCGCCATGCGCACCGCAGCCTCGGCGGTACTTGGTGCACGCTGGATGAATCGTCAGCAGCGCCACGTCAGGCGAATGGCGTTTATCGGTGCCGGTTTCATCGCCAGAACCATTCTCGACATGTTTGTCAGCGATGGCTGGGCGATGGACTCGGTAAGCGTCTTCGATCAGCACGAGGATTCAGCGCTGGCCTTGATTAGCCACGCTGCCGGTCGGCATCGGTTGAGCGGCGAGCAAACGGACCTGCACGCCTGCCTGCAGGCCGATGTGGTGGTATTCGCCACCACCGCGCCGCGCCCTTACGTTCTGGAACCGGTGTTTCGCCCAGGGCAAGTGGTGCTGAATATCTCACTGCGTGATCTGGGGCCGGAGGTTATCGCTCAGGCCGACAACATCCTTGATGACGTCGAGCATTGCCTCAAGGCTCAGACGTCGCCTGACCTTGCGGTGCGCCACTATCAGCACCGTTCGTTCATTACCGGCACGCTGGCGCAACTGATGACCGGCCAGGTGGAATTGAGCCCGGATCGCGCATCGATCTTCTCGCCATTCGGCCTTGGCGTGCTCGACCTTGCCGTGGGCCAGCGTGTGTATCGCCAGGCGCTTGCAGAGGGCAGCGCGCTGCCGGTGCCGCGATTCTTCTTTGAGTCGAACCGCTGGTGATGGCCGTGCAGACGCAAACCGTCGCCATTATCGGCATGGGCTCACGCGGGCTGAGCATTCTGGAGCAACTGATTGGCATGAGTCGGCATGCCGATCAGCAACCGTTGCAGATCGAGGTATTTGACCCACAGCCTCCAGGCAGCGGGCTGCATTCTGCGCAGCAGCCGGATTACCTGATGCTCAATACAATGGCCGGCCAATTATCCGCGTTTTCTTCGGCGTTCCCGGCGTGCGAGCCGGCGGGCTGGACCTTTTTGCAGTGGTGCGGGGCTCAGGATGTGCGCCTTGACGAGCGCGGTCATGTCAGCACAAACGGGCTGGGCAGGCCGGTAGCGTTCGGTGACTTCGTGCCGCGTGCCTTGCTCGGGCGCTATTTGCAGCACAGTTACCGATTCCTGCTGCAGCAGTGTCCGGCGCATGTGCAGGTGCGCCATTACGCCGAAAGGGTGATCAAGTGCCGTTCAAGGTCTGATGTGCCGGGTTTCAGGCTGCGCAGTCTGACTCGGGAGATGAACGTCGATGCGCTATTCCTTACCGGCGGGCACGCTTCTTCAGCCACCGAGCTGCAGGACGTCGGAGCAGCAGTGGCCATCGAAGGGCTGGGGCTGACGGCGATGGACACGCTGGCCAGCCTGACTCAAGGGCGCGGCGGGCGCTATGTGCGCGACGCAGGCTTTGCCGGCTGGCGTTATCTGCCGTCAGGGCGCGAGCCCAGGGTGTTTATGTATTCGCGCAGCGGGCTGCCGTTTCATGCCAGACCGCACTGGTACCCAACCCGCCATGCAGCATTGCCCCGGCTGTTTTTTACCGCCGTCGCCATTGGAGACCTGCGCAAGCAAAACGGCGGCGGGCAGCTCGACTTTCAGGCCGATGTGCTGCCGCTGATCAAGGATGAAATGCGCGCAGTGTTTTACCAGACGAAGGTCAGGCTCGATGCGCCGCGGCAACTTGAGGCCGTCCAGCGGACGCTGCGCGAGGCTGTTGCCAGGCCCGCGCTGTTTGCCCGGCTGGCAGAGCAGTGGGGCGAATTCGACCCCGAACAATGGCTGACTACCCAGCGCTGGACAGGCGAAGCGGGCACGTATGGCCAATGGTTCGTCGAGTGGATCAAGCGTGACTTGGCGCTGAGTCGGCTGGGCACGGCACACAGCCCGATCCGCCAGGCGCTTGAGGTGTGGCGCGACTGTCGCGATCTGTTGCGGCTGGTCGCGGACCGCAACGGCCTGACTGAATCGTCGACGTTGGCGTTCTATGACACATGGGCCGGGCTGGGAAACCGTCTGGTTGGCGGCCCGCAAAAGGAGCGTCACGAAGACCTGCTGGCGCTGATCGACGCCGGGGTGGTGACGGTTCTGGCGCCTATGAGCGACGCGCAGCAGGCAGATAGCCGCTTCGACAGCGTCATGGCTGCACGCGTCGCCCCCAGTGGGCTGTCGGGCAATCGCAGTGCGCTGCTCGACGATTTGCGCGAGCAAGGCCTGATTCGCGCCGCGCACGCCTGGCCGGCCGACGGCATCGACACCGATGAGTCTGGCCGCGCCATCGGCAGCGACGGTTGGGTGCAGCAACGGCTCTGGGTTCTAGGGCCTGCCGTGGAGGGCTGCACCTTCTACAACCATTACGTCCCAACGCCGGACCCGAGCTGCCGAGCCCTGATCGAGGCGCGCAGGGCGGTCGAATCCTGCCTTGAAACGCTGGCTGATCACACGTCAAGTTGCATCACTTTTCAGTTGAAGAAAATGCTTTAACCACATGATTAAAAAGGAATTACTGATATGTACGAAATCACTTTGCTGATTGCACTGGCGGGCGCGTTCATCGTGCTGATCATCAGCCCCGGCCCCAACTTTCTGGTCATCACCCAGTTATCGTTCAGCCAGTCGCGGCAGCAGGGCATCTGCGCCGGTCTGGGCGTCGCCTCGGGCAGTATTCTCTGGGCGCTGCTGGCAGCCACCGGATTAGGGCTGGTGTTTCAGCAATTGCCTTGGTTGCAACCGGCCTTGCAACTGCTTGGCGGTGCTTATCTGACCTGGCTAGGCACCAAAAGCCTGCGCAGCGCGGGCAGCCAGCCCAAACCCCGGGACGTCGGCGCGTTGGGCATCGGCAGCCTGAGCCGCGCCTATCGCTTCGGCTTGCTGACCAACCTGACCAATCCCAAGGCGTTGGCGTTTTACACCAGCGTGTTCACTACCGTCACCACGCCGGGCATGCCGATGTGGGTGCGCACTGCGGGGGTGTCGATTATCGCCGTGCTGGCGATCTCCTGGTTCGTGCTGCTGGCCACGCTGTTTTCGATCCCTGCCGTGCAAGCCCGCTATCAGCGAATGAAAAAGGCCATCGATATTGTCACCGGGCTTTTCATGATCGCGTTCGGCCTGCGTTTGCTGATCGGTTTTTTGCCCACGGGCGTTTTTCACTGAAGCCCCCGTTTAATCGACTTTTAAAGGAATAAACCGATGCACAGCAACGACTGGCACTACCCGACTTCAATTCGTGCAGGCGCAGGCCGCGTTAAAGAACTGGCCGACGCCTGTCGAGTGACCGGCATAAAACGGCCGCTGTTGATCACCGACAGTTTTCTCGGCAGTACCGACATGATCTGCAGCGCGGTGGAGGACTGTCGCAGGCAATTGGGTCACTGCGGGCTGTTCGACCGGGTCAAGGGCAACCCCACCGGCCGCAATGTCGCCGAGGGGCTGGAGGCCTACAGAAGCGGTGACTACGATGGGGTGATTGCCTTTGGCGGCGGCTCGGCGCTGGACGCCGCCAAGGCGGTGGCGTTGATGTCCGGTCAGCACCGCCCGCTGTGGGATTTCGAAGACATCGGCCAGAACCATTTGCGCGCCGATCCGCACGGCATCGCACCGGTGATCGCGCTGCCGACCACTGCCGGAACCGGTTCCGAGGTGGGGCGTGCCTCGGTCATTACCGATGAGCAGGCGCAAGTCAAACGTACCATTCTGCATATCCGCATGATGCCGCGCATCGCGATTCTGGACGCCACGCTGACCCTTGACCTGCCCAGGCATCTGACCGCTGCTACCGGGGCCGATGCCTTGACCCACTGTATGGAAGCCTGGTGTTCGCCGGTCTGGCACCCGATGGCCGAAGCGGTTTCGATCAAGGGCATGCAGATGATCAACATGTTTTTGCCTCGCGTGGTCGCTGACGGTCAGGACCTGGAGGCGCGTCAGCAGATGCTGGTGGCCTCAAGCCTGGGCGCGGCGGCGTTTCAGCGAGGTCTGGGTGGCGTCCATGCGATCGCGCAAAGCCTGGGTGCGCTTTATGACCTGCACCACGGGTTACTGAACGCGATTGTGCTGCCCTACGTGCTGGAGGCCAATCGTGCTGCGCTGCTCACGCAAATGGATGACCTGGCGGTTTACCTGCGTTTGCCCGAGCCAGGCTTCGACGGGGTAATGAACTGGCTGTTGAGCCTGCGCGAACAGATCGGCATCCCACACACGCTGGCAGAGATCGGTATCGATGACCGTGAGGCGCAAAAGGTCGGAATGATGGCGTTTGCTGACGGCTGCTCGCACACCAACCCGGTTCGACACTCGGCCCACGTGTATGCGCAGATTTTCAGCCGCGCTGTTAAAGGCTTTTGAGCCGTGATCCTGCTGGATGAGCCGGCGGTGCGGCGCATTGACGGAGTCTGGCGGCGTTTTGTCGATCAGGGCCGGATTGTCGGCGGGGTCTTGCTGCTTGCCCAGCACGGTCAGTTGCGTTACGCCAGCGCGCGGGGCTGGGCTGATCGCGAGCAACAGATGCCGGTCAGTCGTGACACGCGCTTTCGCCTAGCGTCGCTGACCAAGCTGCTGACCTCGGTGACCGTGCTGCGGCTTTGTGAAGTGGGCGTATTGAACCTGAATGCAGCGGTGACAGACTGGCTGCCAGCATTTCGGCCGCGTCTGGCGGGTGGCCGCGAGCCCTTGATCACCTTGCAGCAATTGCTGTCGCACACGGCCGGTTTGAGCTACGGCTTTGAGCGAATGCCCGATAACGCTTATGAACAAGGCAGGGTGTCGGACGGGCTGGATTGCGTGGCGTTCGGTTTGCAGGAAAACCTGCGTCGCTTGGCAGGTCTGCCGTTGCTGTTCGAGCCGGGCAGCGCCTGGGGATACTCGCTGGCCACCGATGTACTGGGCGCGGTGATCGAGCAGGCCACCGGGCTGGCGTTGCCAGAGGCTATTGCGCGCATGGTCACCGGGCCATTGCGAATGAGCGCGACTTCTTTCAGGCCCATGCAGGGTTTGCCTTTAGCCAGTGCCTACAAAGACAGTGCTGGTGGCCCTCAGCGAATTGGCGATAGCGATGTGTTGATGCTCGACAGCGGCCGGGCTCGGCTGTCGTCCGCTCGCGCTTATGACGCAAGCGCTTACCAGTCAGGTGGGGCGGGCCTGCTGGGCACGGCGGATGACTACCTCAGCTTGCTGGAATGCCTGCGTCTGGGCGGTGCGCCTGTTTTGAGCACGGCCAGCACCCGGCGCTTGCTGAGCAACGCCATCGGCCAGACGCGTGTTGCCGCGCGGGGGCCGGGCTGGAAGTTCGGCCTCGGGCCCATGATTCTCACCGACCCGTCGGCCGCCGGGCAGCGGCAGGGCGCAGGCAGTTGGTCGTGGTGCGGGCTGTACGGCAGTCATTATTGGGTTGATCCGGTGTCTGCCATCAGCCTGGTAGCGATGACCAACACCGCCACGACTGGCGCCTGGGGCGAGTTTGCCGAATCGATGGTCGACGCGATCTACATCAGGTCCGGGCGAACTGCTTGCGGTAACTGCTCGGGCTGATACCCACCAGGTTGCGAAAGTGTCGGCGAAACGACTCTTCCGAGCCAAAGCCGGCCCTGTCCACCACTTCGTTGAGGCGCAGCTTGGAGGATTCCAGCAGTTCCTTGGCGTACGCCACGCGCTCGCCGAGCAGCCAGTCATAAGGCGTCAGCCCGGTGCTTTCCATGAAGCTGCGGTGCAGGGTGCGCGTGCTGACCGACGCTCGCGAGGCCATTTCCTTGATGGTGTGCGGGCGTTGCAGATCACCGCGAATCCAGTCCATGAGGTTGGAAATCGGGCCGTCACTGGCCGCCACCAGTTGCCTTGAGGCGTATTGAGATTGCCCGCCTTCGCGGTGCGGCGGGATGACCATGCGCTGCGCCACCATGTTGGCGACTCGCGAGCCATGATCGTTGCGCACCAGATGCAGCATCATGTCCAGCCCGGCCGCCGAGCCCGCAGCGGTGACAATATTGCCCTGATCCACATACAACTCGTTGGGCTGAATGCTCAGCCCCGGGTACATGGTTGCCAGCAAATCGGTGTAGCGCCAGTGAGTCGTGACCTTATGCCCGTCAAGCAGGCCCGCCGCCGCCAGCACGAACGCCCCGGTGCAGATCGAGCAGATGCGTGCGCCACGGGCATGGGCGGCCTGAAGCTGTTCGATCAGGCGTTGCGGAACTTGGGACTCCACCCCGCGCCAGCCCGGCACGATGATGGTGTCGGCGTTTTCCAGCAGTACCTCACCCGGGGTCGGCACGATGGTGATGCCGCCAGCCGCGGTGATCGGGCCGTCGTCAACCGGGAAGGTTGCAAACTCGTACCAGCTGACCCCCAGTTCGGGTCTTTTGAGGGCAAATACCTCAACAGTGCAGCCAAATTCGAAGGTGCACAGCTGGTTATAGATGAGGGCGACGACGAGATGATTTTTCATGGCGTGATGTTACCGCATATTGGCATTTCAGCCAGTAGTTTGGCTCGATGCTACTGCGTAATCTCCGCGGTTGAAACATTAACATGCAAGTGGTCTGGCAAGCAGACCCAGGAGCCCATTCGTGCCACTCAATATCGGTATTTACGTTTATGACGATGTCGAGGTTCTCGACTTCGCTGGCCCCTATGAAGTGTTCACCACGGCGACACGCATGCATGCCCGCAAAAGCCGTGACGACCGCCAACTGTTCAACGTGTTTACCATTGGCCGCAGCATGGCCCCGGTACGTGCGCGTGCCGGGCTCAAGGTCGATCCGGACTTCTCTATCACCGACCATCCGCCTGTGGACTGCCTGATCATTCCAGGCGGCGTAGTGACGGCCGAACTGGAAAAAGCCGACGTGATTGGCTGGATCAGCGATCAGTCACAGCCTGGTCGCGTTGTAGCCGCCGTGTGCACCGGGGCGTTCATGCTGGTCAAGACCGGCAAGCTGGCAGGCAAGCAGGTCACCACGCACTGGGAAGACATCAACGATCTCAAGGAGATGTTCCCCTCGGTGGACGTGCTCAGCACCCTGCGCTGGGTCGATGAAGGCTCGTTCGTGACCTCCGCGGGCATTTCTGCCGGCATCGACATGAGCCTTCATCTGGTCGAGCGCCTGCACAGCCGTGAACTGGCCGAACGTACTGCTTTGCAACTGGATTTCGACTGGACCGAGAACGACTGAGACCTCCAGCTCTGCCGCCTGTTTCGCTGATGAAGCCATGTGCCCGAAACGTGCATGGCGAACCTTTTACCGGGTCAGTCAGCAAGTGCCTTACCCCCGTCTGATGCAACGTTTGAATGGCCGATAACCCGGACATGTCGGTGTGTCAGCGGGTTTTTCCGTTTCCCGACCCTTTCCGGCTCAGCGGCTTCCAGTTCCGCCGCCGACACGCGTCAACCCTCGCAAAACCAGAGTGCAGGTCACATGAAAACCCACTTCTTCAAAGTCGTGCAAACCGTTGCGCAGCACGGTTCGTTCTCGGAGGCCGCCGCCATTTTGGGGTGCAGCCAGTCGAACATCAGCTACGCGATCAAAGAGGTCGAGGACTTCTTTGAAAAACGCCTGTTCATCCGCAGCCGCACCGGCTGCACCCTCACGCCCGAAGGCAAAATCATCAACCAGACCCTTGGAAATGTTCTGGCCACGCTCGAACAACTAAAAAAAATGGGGTCAGTGGCAGCGTAACCATTCATTACAACACGCACATCGAAGAAACCAGCCTGAGCGCCTCGCTGGACTTTCTTGCCCATCATTACCCCGATATTCACCTCAACGTGCTGCACCGGGGCGAGCAGAGCCCGTCGCTGGACTCGTTGATCAGGGAGGCGGCCGATATCCTGATTGTGCCCGGTACGGTGCTCAACGAACATTATCTGGAGCACCATCACTGGTCAGATCATTACGTGCTAGCCGTCGCGCGTGGCAAGCCGTCGGCGTCGCAGAGTTTCGCCGATTTCTCGCAAGTGTCTCGTTATGTTGCCTGGCGACATCCTGGTGTGGAGCGCCTGCACCAGCAACTGGCAGCGGCGCAGGTGCGCCTCAGCCAGCGTGGCGAACTGACCTGCCTGGACACGCTGCTGGATCTGGTCGCGAAGCGGCATTGCATCACTATTGTGCCCAGCGTCTTGCTGGGCGGCCGGCTCGGAGAGCTGGAGCCCATTGCGCTGCCACTGGCCGTAACGCGCCAGATTAGCGTAGTCGCGCGGCCGGCCTCGTTGCTGTCCAGCGCGGCCAATGCGGTGATACAGGCGTTGAAAAAACCATCCGCCGCTGCGGCACCTAATTACTAGGTCCAAAACCCTGTCGAAGGCCATCGGGTCTGAACATCAATGCAACGAATCGGGCCCGCCGGGCTCATATCCGTAGGTAACACATTCAGGGCGCTCCGCCTGCGGAGCGTCCAAAGTCGCCGATTCGAGAGGAAGACTGGACGCTATGACGATACCGGACAAGCAGTACGTGGACTGGCTGGTCGAGCAATCGATGCTTAATGCCGCAAGACAGCGCGCCAAGACCTATTCGGGGCAGGGCAGGCTCTGGCAGCGTCCATTCGCGCTGGCACGTCCCAGAGACGCCTCTGCCATCGCCTCGGTCTGGTTCACGGCCTACCCGGCGTCAATCGTCACTCGCGAAGGCGGCTCGGTGCTTGAAGCGCTGGGCGACGAAACCTTGTGGCACGCGCTGTCCGAGATCGGCATTCAGGGGATTCACAACGGGCCGCTGAAACTGTCCGGCGGGCTGAAGGGCCGCGAGCGGACGCCAAGTATCGATGGCAACTTCGACCGCATCAGCTTCGGCATCGACCCGGACCTGGGCACCGAGGCGCAACTGCTGAGCCTGTCGCGCATCGCTGCGGCGCACAACGCAGTGATCATTGACGACATCATCCCGTCGCACACCGGCAAAGGTGCAGATTTCCGTCTCGCCGAGATGGCGTACGAGGATTACCCCGGCCTGTTCCATATGGTCGAGATCCGTGAAGAAGACTGGCCGTTGTTGCCCGAGGTCGCGGCTGGCCGCGACGCCGTCAACCTGATGCCCGAGGTGGTCGACCAGCTGCGCGACAAGCATTACATCGTCGGCCAGTTGCAGCGCGTTATTTTCTTCGAGCCCGGCGTCAAGGAAACCGACTGGAGTGCCACTGATGTGGTGCAAGGCGTCGATGGCAAGGCCCGGCGCTGGGTTTATCTGCACTACTTCAAGGACGGCCAGCCCTCACTGAACTGGCTGGACCCAAGCTTTGCCGCGCAGCAGATGATCATTGGTGATGCGCTGCATGCTATTGATGTCATGGGCGCACGGGTATTGCGCCTGGACGCCAACGGCTTTCTGGGTGTCGAACGTCGCGCCGAAGGCACTGCCTGGTCGGAAAGTCATCCGCTGTCGATCACTGGCAACCAATTGCTGGCCGGGGCAATCCGCAAGGCGGGCGGCTTCAGCTTTCAGGAACTGAACCTGACCATTGATGACATCGCGTCCATGGGCCAGGGCGGTGCTGATCTGTCTTACGACTTCATTACACGCCCGGCTTATCAGCATGCGCTGCTGACCGGCACCACCGAATTCCTGCGCTTGATGCTACGTCAGGTTCATGCGTATGGCATTGATCCCGCTTCGCTGATCCACGCCTTGCAGAACCACGACGAACTGACCCTGGAACTGGTGCATTTCTGGACGCTGCACGCCCACGACACGTTCCACTATCAGGGTCAGACGTTCCCCGGCAACATTCTGCGTGAGCACATCCGCGAAGAAATGTACGAGAAGCTTTCCGGCGAACACGCGCCTTACAACCTCAAGTTCGTCACCAACGGCGTGTCCTGCACGACGGCAAGCATCATCACGGCGGCACTGGGCATTCGGGACCTGAGCACGATTACTGATGCCGACATTCAGCAGATCCAGCACATTCACCTGTTGCTGGTGATGTACAACGCCATGCAGCCGGGTGTGTTCGCGCTGTCTGGCTGGGACCTGGTCGGCGCGCTGACGCTTCCGGCCGAGCAGGTCGAGCACCTCATGCAGGACGGTGATACGCGGTGGGTGCACCGTGGCGCTTATGATCTGGTCGATCTGGACCCGGAAGCCGAGTTTTCTGCTGGCGACATGCCGCGTCCGAAGACGCTGTATGGCAGCCTGGTCAGTCAGCTCCAGCGGCCTGACTCGTTTGCCTCGCAGCTCAAGAAGATTCTTGCCGTGCGTCGCGCCTACGACATCGCCGCGAGCCGCCAGATTCTGATCCCGGATGTCGAGCATCCGGGGCTGTTGGTCATGGTTCACGAGTTACCGGCGGGCAAGGGCACGCAGATTACCGCGCTCAATTTCAGCGCCGAGACCCTCGTTGAAACGCTGCACTTGCCGGGCATCGCGCCAGGCCCTGTAGTCGACATCATCAACGAGCGGGTTGAAGGCGATCTGACCGAGCAGGGTGAGTTCACGATCACCCTGGACGCCTACGAAGGCCTCGCCCTGCGCGTGGTCAGCACCTTGCCGATCTGATCGATAAGTGCCGCGCAGCCAGGTCGGCTGCGCATCTTGCGCTCGCCCGTCATACCGCGTCGGGCTGCTGCTTCTTCAAACGATAGGCAAACTGGGCACGGCTCAACCCCAGCAAACGCGAAGCCGCCGCCAGGTTGCCTGCACTTTTTTCCAGTGCCTCGCGAATCAACTGCTGCTCAAGCTCTTCAATCGAAAAAGCCTGTTTTTCCTGACTCAGCGTATCCAGCAAGGCGGCGCCCTGTGCCGTGTGTGCAATGGGTGGAGCGGCCTTCGACAGTGCGCCGTCGTGGTTCAGCGAGTACGAATCCACCGGCAGTGATTCGTTACGAAAGATATGCACCAGATCAATGGCCTGGCCTTCATCGCTGGCAATCAGGCCGCGCTCGATGAGGTTCTGCAGTTCGCGCACATTGCCGGCGAAGTCGTAGCGCAGCAGTGTTTTCAAGGCGCGCATGGTCAAGCCTGCTGGCGTGCGGCCGTATTCGTGGCAGAAGCGCTGGAGAAAGGCATTGATCAGCAGCGGAATGTCATCGCGACGCTCGCGCAGCGGGGGCAGGGCGATGGGGTAGACGTTCAGGCGATAAAACAGGTCTTCGCGAAAATCACCCTCGGCCACGGCCTTGCGCAGATCAACGTTGGTCGCCGCCACCACGCGCACGTTGACTTTGATGCCGTGGCCGCCACCGACGCGCTCTATTTCCCGTTCCTGCAGGGCGCGCAGCAGTTTGCTTTGGCCGGCCAGGCTCAGCGAGGTGATTTCATCCAGAAACAGCGTGCCGCCATTGGCGCGCTCGAAACGTCCGGGTCTTGAGTGCGTGGCTCCCGTGTAAGCCCCGCGCTCTACGCCAAACAGCTCTGCCTCGATCAGATTGTCGGGAATGGCTGCGCAGTTGAGGGCCACGAACGGGCCTTCCCGGTTGCGGCTGAGCTGATGCAGTTGGCGGGCGAACATCTCTTTGCCGACGCCGGACTCGCCGCTGATCAGCACGGTTGCCGGGGTCATCGCCACGCGCTGCAAGGCCTGAGTGGCCGCGTTGAACGCTGCGCTGGCGCCAATCAGTGGCTGGTCGGTGCCCGTCGGCGGGCTGGCGTCATAGTGGGTGTTGGCCAATGCAGGCGTATGAGCCGGCGCGACGGTCTTGGCCACGCTCAGGTAACTCAGGTCACGCTCGACGTCACCCCATTGCTCGGCGGTCTTGCCGATGACCCGGCAGCTTGCGTGCCCCATGCCACGGCATTCCACCTCGCGAAAAATCACCATTTGCCCGAACAGGCCGCTGACAAAGCCGATTGCATAGCCGATTTCGGTCCAGCACACCGGGTCCTGCCCGGTGCCACACGCTGCAAGATGCTCGTCAGCTTCGCAGGAGTTGTGCCAGAGGAACTCGCCTTCATAGAAGCCGGACTCGGCGTCGAACTTGAAATGCAGCGATTCGACCTTGGCCATGCCTTCCAGCGTGTGCAGGTGGGTGCCGGCGCGAAACGCCGACGTGGCATCGGCGAGTGGCCAGCGCTCACGGATCAGCCGGGCGTCACGTGCGCCGGAAAGGTAGCCTGCGCGAGTAAACATCCCACGCGCCGGCTCCTGCCCCAGCCGCTCGATGATTTCCCGGCGCAGGGTGCCGAACGATGAGCTATGCAGCAGCAACATGCGCTGGTCATTGAGCCAGATGCGGCCATCGTCGGGCGAGAAGAACAGGCAACCGGTCAACTCCTCGGCAGTCGGTGACCCCACGGCGTCATGCAGACTGCTGTCGCCACGAGGCGAGAAATGTTCAGTGGCCACGCGGTGGTCGGGAAGCTGGGAATGAGGGCGGGTCATTGTTGTACCTCGACCGGGCAGTGCTCGAAATGATCAATAGATAATTCGATTAATAAACATAACTTGATCAAATGAACAAGCCCGATCAGCGCGACCGCTGGCTGGCAACGTGTGCTACACGCCTGCGTACCTTGGATAAGCTTGGTCCAGAGCGGTCGAGGCTTCATATGACAAACAGGTTGCAATCTCGGCACAGGCTTTGCTCAGGTGTGTATACGGCGCGTGCTACCCAATCAATGGTGCAGGCGATTACAACCATAAAAGCCGGAGTTCAACTATGTCAGCTTCTGATGGCACCCCTTTTTTGCAACGCGCAATCGATGCCGAATGCATATTCAATGGCAACTGGATTCCTTCCTCATCTGCACTGCTGCCGGTCATCGAGCCTGCAACCAGCGAGTTGCTGATGAATACGGCAATGGCGGGCGCGGCTGACATCGCCATTGCCTGTCGGGAAGCCGCACTGGCTCAGCCTGCCTGGGCGGCGATGGGTCCTCGGGAAAAAGCCGAAATTTTTCTGATGGCCGCCGATCACGCGGTCTGCGCGTTCGATGAGCTGGCGCTGTATGTCGCCCGGGAGACCGGTGGCAGCCTGCACAAGGGCCAGCACGAGGTGAACGAAACCATTGTGTTGCTGCGTCAGGCCGCTGGCATGCTTTCGCAAGCGCACGGTCATGGCGTGATCCTGCCCAGCGCTGCCGGGCGTCTGTCCTACGCACGGCGTGTTGCACACGGCGTGGTGGGGGTTATTTCGCCGTTCAACTTCCCGTTGGTGCTGTCCCTGCGCTCGGTCGCCCCGGCACTGGCTGCCGGCAATGCCGTGGTGCTCAAGCCTGACCCGCAGACGCCGATCAGCGGCGGCTTTCTGATCGCCCGGCTGTTCGAGGAAGCCGGGCTGCCTAAAGGCCTGTTGCATGTATTGCCAGGTGCGGCAGACGCTGGCGAAGCGCTGTGCCGCGACACCAATGTGCAGATGATCACCTTTACCGGTTCGACCGGTGCCGGCCGCAAGGTGGCCGAAGCGGCCGGGCGCAACCTCAAGAAAGTTTCTCTGGAGCTGGGCGGCAAGAATCCGCTGGTGATTCTTGAAGACGCCGACCTTGATCTCGCCGCCAGCAACGCGGCATTCGGCGCCTGGCTGCATCAGGGGCAAATCTGCATGGCCACCGGCCTGATTCTGGTTCATGAGTCCATTGTTGCTGCTTTCACCCGCAAGCTGGCAGACAAGGCCCGGGCGCTGACGGTCGGCAATGCGGCGCGCGGACAAGCTGCGCTGGGCCCGTTGATCAACCAGCGGCAGTTACAGCATGTTCATCAGGTGATCAGCGACAGTTTGCAGGCCGGTGCGCAACTGGAAACCGGCGGCGAATATGAAGGCCTGTTCTATCGGCCCACGGTGCTCAGCGGCGTGAAGCCTGGCATGCGCGCGTTCGAGGAAGAGATTTTCGGCCCGGTGGCTGTTGTGGTCAGCTTCTCCAGCGATGAACAGGCCATCGAACTGGCCAACCGCTCGGAATACGGGCTGGCGGCTGCGGTCATCTCCCCGGATGTAGGCCGCGCCACGGCGCTTGGCGACAGGCTGCGGTGCGGCATGTTGCACATTAACGATCAGACGGTCGCGGACGAATGCATCAACTCCTTCGGCGGGCGCGGCGCATCCGGTAACGGTAGCAGTGCAGGCAGCCCTTCTGACTGGGATGAATACAGCCAGTGGCAGTGGGTCACCGTGAAAAACCAGGCGCCGGTTTATCCTTTCTGAGCGTCTGGCTGCAAGCAGCGATGTGATTCAAGCAAGAAGTGACTCACCCATAAACGTGATCCAACAACAATAAGAGCGCGTGACCATGAACCTGACTAACAAAACACTGATCGTGACGGGCGTGTCCTCCGGCATCGGCGCTGAGCTGGCGCGTCTGGCGCGTTTTCAGGGCGCCAGGGTGATCGGCATTGATCGCCATGAGCCGCAGCTGACCGTGGACGGATTTTTCCAGGCGGACCTGGGCGACCCTGAGAGCATCGATGCGCTGGTCGAGCGCCTGCCGATGCACATCGATGCGCTGTGCAACATTGCCGGCGTACCCGGCACGGCGCCGGTGCAGGCGGTGGCTCAGGTCAATTATCTCGGCCTGCGTCATTTGACCCAGCGTCTACTGCCACGCATTGCGCCGGGCGGCAGCATTGTCAATATGTCATCGATACTCGGTTCGCAGTGGCCTGAACGGCTGGAACTGCACAAGGCACTGGCCGCCACCGAAAGCTACAGCGAAGGGCAGCAGTGGCTGGCGGCCAACCCGGTCGCACAGGGTAGCTGCTATCAGTACTTCAAGGAGGCGCTGATTGTCTGGAGTTATCAGCAGTCGCAAGCGTGGTTTCGAGACCAGTCCGTGCGCGTCAACTGTGTGGCGCCGGGGCCGGTGTTTACCCCGATTCTGGACGATTTTGTGAGTATGGTCGGCGAAGAGCGGGTCGCCCGCGACAGTCTGCACATGAAACGACCCGCGCTGGCCGATGAAGTGGCCGCGGTGATTGCGTTTCTCTGCTCCGATGCGTCGCGCTGGGTCAACGGTGTGAACCTGCCGGTAGATGGAGGGCTTGCTGCTTCTTACGTCTGACGGTGTAACGTGCTGCACCCCCCGGCGACGCGGTCGTGAAGCCGGGGTTATAAAAAAATAACAACAATAAGTACAGGAATCCCAAGATGCCGAAGTCTATCTTGCGTACCGTCACGTCTGCGTCACTCGTCGTTCTGTCATCCACTGCGTTCGCTTATGACTTGCCTGGACTCAATCTGGGCAACACCAGTTTCTACGACGGCTCACCCGCACCGGCGGGGCCGGGCTGGTATCTGGAGGAGTACTTGAACTTCGCCAAGGCCGATCGTTTCAACGACGTCAATGGCGACAAACTGCAACTTCCCAAACAAGACGTTGATGTACTGGCCGTGACCACGCAAATCATCTATGTCGGGCAGCCGCTGGCCAATGGCGCAATGCCGGGTATCACCGCGATCAACACGTCGCTGGCGCATGTTGACGTGGACGATGGTCTGGACAACACGGCGTTGAGTTCACGCGCAGGTTTTGGCGATGTGATCATCGGCCCGTTTCTGCAATTGCCGACCCTCACTCGCGCCGATGGCAGCCCGCTGTTGACGCAGCGGGTCGAGGCGGACATTGCGATTCCTGTCGGTGCCTACAATCGCAATCGCTCGATCAACCCCGGCAGCAACTTCTGGTCGTTCAACCCTTACTATGCCGCCACCTACTGGTTTTCGCCAAAGTGGTCGGCCAGCGGGCGTTTCATGTACCTGTGGAACGGCAAGAATGACGACCCGCAGGCCGGTTTCGGCAACGCCTCCGACACCCAGGCGGGCCAGGCACTGCACGCCAACCTGACCCTGCAATATGCGCTGACCGAACAACTCTCGCTGGGCCTTAACGGTTACTGGCTCAAACAGTTCACCGACACCCAGGTGGATGGCCATGACGTCAGCGGCCGCAAGGAAAAAGTCTGGGCCATTGGCCCGGGCTTTCTCTACAGCTTCAACAAAGAGAACGTGCTGACCGTCAACAGCTACTTCGAACAAGGCGCGGAGAACCGTACCGAAGGCAACAAACTGGTGCTGAATTTTCTGCACAAGTTGTAGGGCGCGCTGACGGAGCGTGAGGCACGATAATCTCAACTATCGTGCGACGCTCCGCGTCGCATGCCGTTCTGGACGCTCTGCGTCCTCTGTGGCGCTGCGCGTACCAAAAGGGGTCTGCGATGTCAGGGGTATTGATGTAAGACTCAACGCACCTTTTCGCCCCTCGGCGACATACTTTGAAGGATCAAAGTATGCAAAATCCCGGCTCCGTTTCCGGCCCGACTTCGTCGGGTTCCTTCGCCCTGTCACTTACGTCGCACTCTGCGTCGTCCGTGCAATCGCGGTAAAAAAGCGTTTTTTCAACTATCGTGCGACGCTCCGCGTCGCATGCCGTTCTGGACGCTCTGCGTCCGATTCTGGTGCTCCCAAGCTGTTCAACGGGCAACCTTGAGCTGACGCTTCTCGGTTGCCGTCGAGCGTGACAGCACACTGATTGCTGCCAGCGCGGCGATCACCAGGCCTGGCGAGGTTGCCAGCAGCACGCCGGCTGTTCCCGCGCCGGCACCCAGCAACTGCCCGGCGGCCAAGGGGCCTGCCACAGAACCCAGGCGGCCGATGGCTACGGCAGCGCCGACGCCGGTCGCGCGTACCGAGGTCGGGTAGGAGGGTGGGGCCAACGCATAGAGCACCAGTTGCGCGGCCATGACAAACACCCCGGCGCAAAAGCCGGCCGCCGCCATCGGCACGATACCCACCGAAAAACCTACGCCTGTCAGTGCCAGCAGCAAACCGGCATAGACGAACATCACGACCTTGATGCCGTTGCAGCGATCCAGCAACAGCCCGCCGAGCAAAGAACCCGATGCGCCGCCAATGTTGAACAGCATCTGTACCATGCCCGCCTGCGGTTTACTGAAGCCCTGGTCGATCAGCAGCGACGGCAACCAGTTGAGCAGCATGTACATGACCGTCAGGGTAAAGAAATAGCCGGCCCACAATGCCAGTGTCGTGCGCGCCCGGCCTTCGCCAAACAGTGCGGTGGCCGTCGAGTGGCGAACGCTGCGTACGCTTGTCTGCTGGCTAAAGGCGCTGGATTCGGGCAGCAACAGCATCATTAGCGGGACCACCAGCAACGGCACCAGGCCACCGATGATGAAGGTGGTCTGCCAATGCTCGCTGGTAAACATCGCCACCACCGCAGCCAGCGCGCCACCCAGCGGAACGCCTGCGTACATGACGCTGATGGCGAGCCCGCGGTGGCGCTCGCTGACGGCTTCGGCGCACAAGGCGATAAGATTGGGCAGCGCGGCCCCCAGCCCCAGACCGGTCATGAAACGCACCAGCAGCAGGCCGGAAAAGGTCTGCATGTAGGCCGTACTCAGCGAAAAGACCCCGAACAGCAGCACCGCGGCCACGAGGATTTTCTTGCGGCCGATACGGTCAGCGATCCAGCCGCCGAAAAAAGCGCCCGGCAGCAACCCGATGATCCCGGCGCTGAACACCCAGCCCATCATTTTCGGGTCAAGGGCGAAGGTCTGGCGCAGTCCCGCAGCCGCTGTTCCGGCAGCCTGCAGGTCGAACCCCTCGATCAGCGCAACGATGAAACACAAAACAATGGTCAGCGTCGAGCGACGCAGTGGACTGGTCATGGCAAGCCTCATTGTTGTTTTTGTTATGTGCAGTGCCTGTTCCCGAGCGCCGGTTGATGCGTCATGACAGGTGCTAATCAAGGTAACAAAAATAACTAAAAAATGAAGCCGTGCAGAAAATTTGCGAAAAACCGTCTTTATCCCTTTTGAAACATGGCCTTAGGTTTGAAAGTCAATAGCGGTGTCTAGGTAGTTAATAATATTAATGTTCGATTATCGGTCAGTGTGGATTGACGCCAACGCCGAATCTTTCAATTCTGCGTCCACGGACCGCCATCAAGCGACGGGCCGAATCCCAAAACAACAACAATAAGTGGACACCGAGCATGCCAATACTCACTCGTGATGCAGCCATGGCTGTGTCAGTTTCCTTCGCCCGTAAAAAAGTTTTTACAAATAATGCGCGTGGAAAAAACTACAGCCTCGCCCTTGGTCTGCTGGGCATCAGCGTGCTGCCCGACGCTGCGCAGGCCCAGGGTTTTGTGGATGACAGCCACGGCACATTGACGCTGCGCAATTACTACATGGACCGCGATTACAAGGACGACGGCGCCAGGACTGCCATTCGAGAGTGGGCGCAGGGCTTCATCATGAACGCGGAGTCGGGTTTTACCGAAGGGCCGGTGGGCTTGGGCCTTGATGCACGGGCACTGGTCGGCATGAAACTGGATTCCTCGCCGGATCGTAGCGGCACCGAACTGTTGCCTGTTTCAGCCAGCGACGGGCGCGCTGCCGACGAATATTCACGTCTGGCATTGACCGGCAAACTGAAATTTCGTGAAACAACAATCAAGACCGGCGATGTGTCGATCTTTCTGCCATTTGCCTTCGCCAGCCCCTCGCGTCTGCTGCCGCAGACCTTTCGGGGTACCACGCTGACCTCGAAAGAGATCGACGGATTGACCCTCAATGCCGGCTACATCGACCGGGTCAACAAGCGTGACTCAACCAATTATCAGGCGATCAGCATCGCGTCGCCGAACCGGCGTTTCAACGCAGCGGCCACCTCATCGCATATGACCTACGCCGGGGGCGACTATCAGGTCAGTAAAGCCCTGAGCGTGCGCGTCTATCACGCTGAAGTGGCTGACCTCTACACCCAGAACACCTTGGCACTGCTGCATAAGCTGGACGTGGGCGACGGTGTAATGACCACTGATCTGCGCAGTTTTTTCAGCCGTGACACCGGCAGCGCAAAAGCCGGTGAGGTGGACAATCAGAACCTGTCGGCATTGCTGGGCTACAAATGGGGAGGGCACAGCGTCAGCCTTGGTTACATGCATGCCATCGGCGCTACGGCGACACCCTATGTGTCGGGCACCGAGTTGATGGGCTTGAGCGAGATGACGATGAGCTCCGACTTTCTCAATGCCAGGGAGCGTACCTGGCAAGCCATCTACGACTACGATTTTACGGCGGTTGGCGTTGTCGGCTTGCGCAGCCGCCTGCGTTACATACGCGGCGACAATATCGAACTGTCGGCCTTCAACGCAGATGATCGCAAGGAGCGGGAGTTTCAGATGGAGTTGGGCTATGTGGTGCAGAGCGGTCCATTGAAAAATGTCGGCCTGTTGGCGCGCAAGTCGATTTACCGAAATGACTTCCCGACAGGTGCAGCGTTTCGCGATGAAAACCAGACGCGCTTCATTGTGCAGTACAGCGTGCCCATCTGGTAATCAGAGCCTTATCGACGGCAAAACCACCGTCGATAAGGGTGTTTACGATTGGTAAACCTTTTTCAGCAACCTGAGCAGGTCATTGCGTTCCTGGTTATCCAGCGCCGAGGTGGAATCCAGGTCGCTGTCGACTGCAATCTGCTTCAGTTCGCGCAGCAGCGTCTCACCGGTCTTGCTGAGAAAGATGCCGTATGAGCGCTTGTCCGGCTTGCAGCGCACACGTACGGCCAGCGCGCGCTCTTCGAGTTTGTTCAGCAGCGGCACGACCTGAGGCGGCTCTATCGCCAGCGCTTTGGCCAGGTCTGCCTGCATAAGGCCGGGGGTCTGCTCGATGATCGCCAGTGCCGAAAACTGCGCAGGGCGCAGGTCGTGGGCGGAAAGACGTCCGATCAAGTTCTGGAACAGCTTGAGCTGTGCCCGGCGCATGGCATAACCGATCAGGTCATCGAGTGCAGAATCCTTCGGCAACGGTGCCTGGGCAGTCTGTACAGGAGCCTGGCAAATGTCGGCGCTGTCGGATGGCTTGGCCATTGAAGATGCAATCCTTTTGGTGTGGTGAGCGAATCAGCCGATCAGTTTGCCGGGGTTGGCGAATAATGGCTATGGGGCATACGTGACTGTGACCAGCACAAGAGAGCGGAGTGCCAAGTTTTTGATTAATCAAGCTAATGGTTAATTGACATAACTATATTTGCCGTTTAGCGTGGAGTCATCTTCAGATCAAGAACAAGAGAGCATCGCCATGAGCAAGTACGAAGGTCGCTGGACAACCGTCAAGGTGGAGATCGAGCAAGGCATCGCGTGGGTCATCCTCAACCGCCCGGAAAAACGCAACGCAATGAGCCCCACGCTCAATCGCGAAATGATCGATGTGCTGGAAACACTTGAACAGGACCCCGAGGCCGGTGTGCTGGTGCTGACCGGTGCCGGTGAAGCCTGGACCGCTGGCATGGACCTCAAGGAATACTTTCGCGAAGTGGACGCCGGCCCGGAAATTCTTCAGGAGAAGATTCGTCGCGAAGCCTCCCAATGGCAATGGAAGCTGCTGCGCATGTACGCCAAACCCACCATCGCCATGGTCAATGGCTGGTGTTTCGGCGGTGGTTTCAGCCCGCTGGTGGCGTGCGATCTGGCGATCTGTGCCGACGAGGCGACGTTCGGGCTGTCGGAAATCAACTGGGGCATTCCGCCTGGCAACCTGGTGAGCAAGGCGATGGCCGACACCGTGGGCCATCGCCAGTCGTTGTACTACATCATGACCGGCAAGACCTTCGACGGTAAAAAGGCCGCCGAAATGGGGCTGGTCAATGAAAGCGTGCCGCTGACACAACTGCGCCAGGTGACCATCGACCTGGCCCTCAATCTGCTGGAAAAGAACCCGGTTGTCCTGCGTGCCGCCAAGCATGGCTTCAAGCGTTGCCGCGAACTGACCTGGGAACAGAACGAAGATTACCTGTACGCCAAACTCGACCAGTCGCGCCTGCTGGACAAGGAAGGCGGCCGCGAGCAGGGCATGAAGCAGTTCCTCGACGACAAGAGCATCAAGCCAGGGCTGGAAGCGTATAAGCGGTAGATGGTTAGGCGCTAGCTACAAGCTACAAGCATGAGGCTTTTAACTTGAAGCTTGCAGCTTGAAACTTAAAGCTGCTCTTAAATAACAATAAAGAGAGGAATCACCATGCTGGAAGTGCCCTTGCTGATCGGCGGTCAGTCGTGCCCTGCCCGTGATGGACGTACTTTTGAACGCTGTAACCCGGTGACTGGCGAAGTGGTTTCGCGGGTGGCCGCGGCGACCCTCGAAGACGCCGATGCGGCGGTCGCTGCCGCTCAGGCGGCATTTCCTGGCTGGGCGGCGCTGGCGCCCGGCGAGCGGCGGGCGCGTTTGCTCAAGGCTGCCGAGCAATTGCAGGCGCGCAGTGGTGAATTTATTGCGGCGGCGGGAGAAACCGGGGCGATGGCCAACTGGTACGGTTTCAACGTACAACTGGCCGCCAACATGCTGCGCGAAGCCGCATCGATGACCACGCAGATCACCGGCGATGTCATTCCTTCCAATGTTCCCGGCAGTTTTGCCATGGCGCTGCGCCAACCCTGCGGTGTGGTGCTGGGCATTGCGCCGTGGAACGCGCCGGTGATTCTCGCCACCCGCGCCATCGCCATGCCGCTGGCCTGCGGCAATACGGTGGTGCTCAAGGCCTCGGAACTCAGCCCGGCGGTGCATCGATTGATTGGTCAGGTGCTGCAGGATGCAGGGCTGGGTGACGGCGTCGTCAATGTGATCAGCAATGCGCCGGCCGATGCTGCGGCCATTGTCGAACGGCTGATCGCCAACCCGGCGGTGCGTCGGGTCAATTTCACCGGCTCGACCCATGTGGGGCGCATCGTCGGCGAGCTCTCGGCCCGGCATCTCAAGCCCGCGCTGCTGGAATTGGGCGGCAAGGCACCGTTTCTGGTGCTGGACGACGCTGATCTGGACGCTGCGGTCGAAGCGGCGGCATTTGGCGCGTATTTCAATCAGGGCCAGATCTGTATGTCCACCGAGCGGCTGATCGTCGATCAGAAGGTGGCCGATGTGTTTGTGGCAAAACTGACCGCCAAGATCGAAACCCTGCGTGCCGGCCACCCGGATGACAGTCAGTCAGTGCTGGGTTCGCTGGTGGACGTCAGCGCAGGCTCGCGAATCAAGGCACTGGTCGACGATGCCGTGAATCTGGGCGCGACGCTGGTGATTGGCGGGCAGTTGCAGGGCAGCATTCTGCAACCGGCGTTGCTCGACGGCGTGACTGACCGGATGCGCCTGTACCGCGAAGAGTCGTTCGGTCCGGTTGCCGTGGTGATTCGCGGCGAAGGCGACGAAGCACTGCTGGCGCTGGCCAACGATTCGGAATTGGGCCTGTCGGCGGCGATTTTCAGCCGCGACACCGGCCGGGCTCTGGCATTGGCGCAACGTGTCGAGTCCGGCATCTGCCACATCAACGGGCCAACCGTGCACGATGAGGCGCAAATGCCGTTCGGCGGGGTCAAGTCCAGCGGCTACGGCAGTTTCGGTGGCAAGGCCTCGATCGAACACTTCACCCAGTTGCGTTGGGTGACGTTGCAAAACGGGCCACGGCATTACCCGATCTGAATCCTCTTGTGCTGATGGCAACGGTTTGTTGCAAAAGACTGAGCCGTCAGTGAGTCAGGTATAACAATAACAAGGCTGCAGCCCGGTGCTGCTACGCAAGGCCCGAACGGCTTCACGCCGTCTGGTGCGAGCGTCCCTTGATGGAGAGAACGCACGTGAGTTCCGATATCAGATCATCAAAGCAGCAGAGTGAAGCCGGTTCGCCGCGCTACCGTCAGGTCTCCATTGGCCATCCGCCCATCGAGGTTCGTGAGGAGCACGGCATTTTGCACATGCGAGCCCTGGAACCGTTGGCGCCGTTGCCCGATCGGTTGCTCGACCGGCTGGTGCACTGGGCCAGCCTGCGTGCGCAACAAACCTTTATTGCCGCCCGTGACAGCCGTGGTGGCTGGCGCAAGGTCAGTTACGCCGACATGCTCACCGACGTTCGCGCCATTGCCCAGAGCCTGCTGGCTTACGGGCTTTCGGCAGAGCGGCCACTGGCGCTGCTGTCGGGTAACGACATCGAGCATTTGCAGATCGCTTTGGGCGCTATGTACGCCGGTATTCCTTATTGCCCGGTGTCACCGGCTTACTCGGTTCTGTCGCAGGACTTCGCCAAATTGCGGCATGTCTGTGAGGTGTTACAGCCAGGCCTGGTGTTTGTCAGCGATGCCGCGCCGTTCCAGCGCGCCATCGATGCTGTCATACCGGCTGACACACCGGTCATTACGGTACGCGGACAGTTGAATGGCCGGCGTCATTCGAGCTTTGCCAGCCTGCTTGAACAACCGGGCGGCAGCGAAGCCGACGCCGCGTTCATGGCCAGCGGGCCGGACAGCATTGCCAAGTTTCTTTTCACCTCGGGCTCGACCAAACTGCCCAAAGCAGTGGTGACCACTCAGCGCATGCTGTGTGCCAATCAACAGATGCTGCTGCAAACCTTCCCGGTGTTCGGCGAAGAGCCGCCGGTGCTGGTGGACTGGCTGCCGTGGAATCATACCTTCGGCGGCAGTCATAACCTCGGTATCGTGCTCTACAACGGCGGCACGTTCTATCTCGACAATGGCAAACCGACTGTTCAGGGCTTTGCCGAAACCTTGCGCAACCTCAAGGAAATCTCGCCGACAGCCTACCTGACCGTGCCCAAAGGCTGGGAAGAGCTGGTCAACGCGCTGGAGCAGGACGCCGAGTTGCGTGAGCGATTCTTCTCGCGCATGAAGCTGTTCTTCTTCGCCGCAGCCGGTTTGTCGCAAAGTATCTGGGACCGCCTCGACCGGGTGGCCGAGCAGCACTGTGGCGAGCGCATTCGCATGATGGCCGGGCTGGGCATGACCGAGGCCGCACCGTCCTGCACCTTTACCACCGGGCCGCTGTCGATGGCCGGTTACATCGGCTTGCCCGCGCCGGGGTGCGAGGTGTGTCTGGTGCCGGTTGATGGCAAGCTGGAAGGGCGCTTTCGCGGCCCGCACATCATGCCTGGCTACTGGCGCTCGCCGCAGCAAACCGCTGAGGTGTTCGATGAGAACGGCTTTTACTGTTCCGGTGACGCGATCAAGCTGGCAGACCCTTCGGCGCCGCAGCTGGGCCTGATGTTCGATGGGCGTCTGGCCGAGGATTTCAAACTGTCGTCCGGTGTGTTCGTCAGCGTCGGGCCAATGCGC
The DNA here is from genome assembly GCF_030209255.1 of Pseudomonas sp. CFBP2511. Lineage (NCBI taxonomy): Bacteria > Pseudomonadati > Pseudomonadota > Gammaproteobacteria > Pseudomonadales > Pseudomonadaceae > Pseudomonas > Pseudomonas sp. CFBP2511. The sequence goes on from NZ_JARVSI010000007.1 coordinate 150,618, forward strand.
AATCGTGCGGTGCTGGAAGGCTCGCCGTATGTTCAGGATGTGGTCATCACCGCACCGGATCGCGAGTGCCTGGGGGCGCTGGTGTTTCCTCGCCTGCACGAGTGCCGACAACTGGCTGGGCTGGGTGCGCAGGCGAGCGATGTCGAGGTATTGGCCAGCACGCCGGTACGCCAGTGGTTTGCCGACTGGCTGGCACGTTTGAATGAAGGGGCCAATGGCAACGCCAGTCGCTTGGAGTGGATCGCGCTGCTGGATGAACCGGCTTCTATCGATCGCGGCGAAATCACTGACAAGGGCTCGATCAACCAGCGTGCGGTGTTGCAGTGGCGCGCCACGAAAGTCGAAGCGCTGTATCGCGATCAGGATGCCTCACGGCTCAGTGCCGGGTCGCCAGCGTGAGCGGGCAGTATTCGGCGTTCAGCGACGTGGTCATTGTCGATGCGGTGCGTACGCCGTGGGTCGACCTGGGCGGCGCGCTGGCGCAGATTTCGCCCATCGATCTGGGCATAAAGGTCGGTCGTGAGGTGCTGGCCCGTGCGGCCATTGACCCGCAGCAGATTGACAGTGTGCTGGCCGGCTCGATGGCGCAGGCCAGTTTCGACGCCTACCTGCTGCCCCGGCATATCGGTCTGTACAGCGGCGTGGCGCAAAGCGTGCCGGCGTTGGGTGTGCAGCGGATTTGCGCCACAGGCTTCGAACTGTTGCGTCAGGCCGCGCTGCAGGTGGGCGATGGCGGGCAGATGGCGCTGTGTGTCGCGGCGGAGTCCATGTCACGCAATCCGATTGCCGCTTACACCCATCGCGACGGATTTCCGCTGGGCGGCACCGTGCAGTTCAAGGACTTTCTCTGGGAGGCCCTTTATGACCCGGCACCCGCAGTGGACATGATCGCCACGGCGGACAACCTGGCGAAACGTTACGGGTTGAGCCGCGAAGCCGTGGATGGCTATGCGTTGCTTAGCCATCAGCGCGCGCTGGAGTCGCAAGTCTTGGGCAGGTGGTCTGCAGAAATCGTTGCCGTCGGCAACGAGCGCTTCGAGCTGGCGGGCTATCAGCCGCGTGGCATCGAGCTGCCGCGACGTGTCGAGACGGTCACACAGGACAGCCACCCGCGCACGACCACTCTGGCTGGGTTGTCGCGGCTGCGCGCCATCCATACCGATGGCGTGCAAACGGCAGGCAACAGTTGTGCAGTGGTTGACGGTGCCGCGGCGGCACTGGTGGGGCGTGCTTCACAGTCAAAAAAGCCAGTATTGGCGCACCTGCTGGCCAGTGCAGTGATCGGCGTCGCTCCGGAATTCATGGGCATTGGCCCGACGCCCGCCATCCAGTTGTTATTGCAGCGCAGCGGGCTGGCGCTGAGTGACATTGGCCGGCTGGAAATCAACGAAGCGCAGGCCGCGCAGGTGCTCGCCGTCGCGCAGACACTGGAACTGGACTGCGACCGGCTCAACTGCCAGGGCGGCTCACTGGGCATCGGTCACCCGCTGGCTGCCACCGGGCTGCGTCTGGTCATGACCCTGGCCCGGCAACTGCGCGAAGAAAACCTGCGTTACGGGATTGCCGCCGCCTGCGTGGGCGGCGGGCAGGGCATGGCGCTGTTGATCGAGAATCCGGCTTTTATCGGCTCAAATTGATGGTTCAATCACTCTGCAATAAACAATCTGTAGCAGAATTTGTTATTCGGGAGCGATATTTACGCGATTTAAACGCTGCACATGACGTAGGTCGTCCGTTAACGCTTGACCGAACCGTGCCGAACAGTGAATCTCGCGTCTCTGAACACTATGGAACCCCGTCTATGCGTGCCCTCGCTGAGCTTTCTTTCGATTTCGTCTGGCATTTGATGTTCACGGATGACGAGCAGCTCGACCAGGACCTGGCGGTGCGCTCGCTGGAAAATCTGTCCGAACACTTTTCGGCCATGACCGATGAAGAGAAGAGGGCGTTCATCGCGGTGGCGCATGAACGCAAGGCCCGGCTGTTTGCCGTGCCCGATACCGATGGTTACTCCCCGATTCGCCTGGTGACTGAAGACCAGGCGCAGTTTCTCGATCATGTCGTGTCCGGGCAGTTCTTCCAGCAATTCGAAGAGCCGCTGGCGTTCGACACAAACGACTGCGTCGTACCGATCCGCAGTCGCTGAATGCCTGCCTATGCCATGCACCGTAATGGTGAACAGGTTCGCGTTCAGGGCCGCTACACGCTGGCGGTCGATGATGGCAATGCCTACATCGCCGCAGGCCTCGCCGGACTGGGCATTCCCTGGCTGCCCGATTACATGGCCCGGCCGCATCTGGCGCGGGGTGAGTTCGTCCCGCTGTTCCAGGACAGGCAACTCGATAGCATGCCGATTTACGTAGCCTTCCCCCCGAACCGGCATGTCAGCGTCAAGGTGCGCGTGTTTATCGATTGGGTGATTGAACTGATGGCCGAGCATGCGCCGGTCGGCGAGCGTGGCAGGCTTGATTGGGCGTAGCGCCGTGCCCTCAACGCCGCGCCGAGAGCTGTTGCGGCGCCAGAAACGCATCGTGAAAGTAGTTACGAAATGCTTGCATCGCCGGGGTTGGTTCGCGCTCGCGGTGCCAGGCCAGGCCGACGCTCATCGGCGTGACCTTGTCGGTGACGGTGAGGGTTTCAATACGCTTGCCTTCCAGCGACCACGGTCGATGCACCAGGTCCGAGAGGATCGCCACGCCGCTGCCGTTGGCAACCATGCTGCGCACCGCCTCCACCGAGCTTGTGCGTACGCGAACGTTGGGGTGTTGTCCGGCCAGTTCCCAGTAGCGCATCGCACTTTGCTCGGCTTCATCGACGGTCAGCAGAATGTAGGGCTCCCGTGCCACGTCGGCGAGGCTGACGGAGGCGCGCTGGCAAAGCGGATGGTGGCTGGACAGCCATAAACGGCGTTCGGAGTTGAACAGCGTTTCCGAGACGATATCCGGGTGAGTGATGTTGGCGGTCAGCACCACCGCCATGTCGAAGCGACCTTCCAGCAGGCCCTGCTCGATGGATTGCCGCTCCTGCTCGTGCACCTCAATGGCCACGTCCGGGTGCCAGTGCTCCAGCCTTTGCAGGTGGTGCGGCAGAAAGTAGCCGATGACGGTGTAGCTGGCCGCCAGGCGCAGCACGCCGCTGGCACGAATGTCCGGCAAGGGGCTGTTCATTGCATCATCGACACTGCGCAGGATTACATAGGCACGATTGAGAAAGTGCCTGCCGGCCTCGGTCAGGTTCATGCCCTGCGCCGAGCGCTGAAACAATAGCGTGCCGAGCATGCTCTCCAGTTCCTTGATCGCCGTGGTAACTGCCGACTGGGAAATATTGAGGTGGATCGCGGCCTGCGAGATCTGCCCGATCTCGGCGGTTGCTACGAAATAGCGGACCTGGCGCAAGGTCAGGGACATAGGTACTCCACTCAGCAAGGTATCTGTTTTTCAGAAGACAGCGTATCTGTTAATAGATCTACCCAAGGGGTCAAAGGGAATTTAACGTGGCTTGCACACACTCAGATAGCCCTTGGAGTAAAAGCCATGCAGATAGATTTCAACTCGGACATGGGTGAAAGCTTCGGCGCATGGACCATTGGCGACGGCGTTGATACCGAACTGATGGCCTTCATCAGTTCTGCCAATATCGCCACCGGCTTTCACGCAGGCGACCCAGGCACCATGCGTCGCACCATTGAACAGGCCAAACGCCTGGGCGTGGCCATTGGCGCGCATCCGGGGTTCCGTGATCTGGTGGGCTTTGGTCGCCGGCATATCAACGCGCCCGCTCAGGAGCTGGTCGACGACATGCTTTACCAACTGGGTGCATTGCGCGAGCTGGCCCGTGTTCAGGGCGTGCCCTTGCAGCACTTCAAACCCCACGGAGCCTTGTATATGCACCTGGCCCGTGACGAAGAGGCTGCCCGGTTGCTGGTGGAAAACCTTCAGCGTCTGGAGCCTGATTTGCTGCTTTACTGCATGCCCGGCTCGGTGATCTGCAACGTGGCTCAGGAACTGGGGCAGCCGGTGGTGCGCGAGTTTTACGCCGATCGCGCTTACGACCTCAGCGGTTCTATCGTCTTTACCCGCAACGTACGCGCCCATGACCCGGCTGAGGTGGCCGCGCGCGTGATTCGCGCCTGCCAGCAGGGGCTGGTGCGCACGGTCGAAGGTGACGATCTGGCCATCAAGTTCGATTCCATCTGCCTGCACAGCGACACACCGGGCGCGCTGGCCCTTGCACAGGCGACCCGTCAGGCGCTGGATGGTGCCGGAATAGAAGTGCGCACGCCACGTTAGCCAGCCTGCGGCATCGGGGGCGAAGACACCCTGAGCCGCCGTAACGATCTTTGCCTGCCTTTCTACAACGTTTTCAAAAGGAACAGACATGGCCGATCCGATTCGCTACAGCTTTGGCGCTGATGAGCACCTGTTCGCCGAGGTCAGTGACAGCATGTCACTGGAAGCTTTTTTCAAGGGGCTGGCGGTGACCCGTGCGGTCGAGCGCCTGGCGCTGGACGGTGTACTCGACGTGTGCCTGGCCAACGCCTCGTTCCAGATTCGTTTTGACCCGGACCGTATCGCGCCTCATGCACTGCTCGAAGCCGTTCGCGAGGCCGAGGCCGGAGCGGTCGCCGAGCGCACGCTGCAGACCCGCATCATCGAGATCCCGGTGCTCTACAACGATCCCTGGACCCATGAAACCCTGATGCGCTTTCGCGACCGGCACCAGGACCCTGGTTCGACGGATCTGGAATACGCTGCGCGCATCAACAATCTGGCCGATGTCGATGCGTTCATTGCTGCGCACAGCGGTGCGCCTTGGTTTGTGTCAATGGTCGGCTTTGTTGCCGGGCTGCCGTTCATGTTCCAGATGGTCGAGCGCGAGCGGCAGTTGCAAGTGCCCAAATACCTGCGCCCGCGCACCGATACGCCAAAGCTTACGTTGGGTCATGGCGGGTGCTTTGGTTGCATCTACTCGGTGCGCGGGGCGGGTGGTTACCAGATGTTCGGCGTCACCCCGGCCCCGATCTACGACCCGCAGCAGGGGTTGGCATACCTGAAAGAGCACATGGTTTTTTTCAGGCCGGGCGACATTGTGCAGTTCAGACCGGTGGATCGTGAAACCTACGATCTGGCCGTGATCGAGGTAGAAGCGGGGCGATTTGATCTGCTGATTCGACCGGTCGAGTTTTCCCTCGACGCCTTTCTGGCCGATCCTGTCGGCTATCCCAAGTCGCTGCAGGAGGCGCTGGCATGATCAAGGTACTCAAACCCGGTCTGGCCACCTCGGTACAGGACCTCGGCCGTGAAGGCTATTACCACCTGGGCATCCCGCCTTCGGGTGCGCTGGACCAGTACGCACTCAGCGCCGCCAATCAACTGGTCGGCAATCCACCCGGCGCTGCCGGCCTGGAGTGCACGCTGCTGGGGCCTGAGCTGGAATTTCAATCCGACACGCTGGTGGCTGTCTGCGGCGCGCACATGACGGCGCGCCTGGACGGCGTGGACATGCACCATGACACCGCGTTTGCGGTAAAAGCCGGGCAGGTGTTGCGCTTTGATTTCCCCAAAGATGGCGCACGCACTTATCTGGCCGTCGCGGGCGGCATTGATGTGCCGCTGGTATTGGGCAGCCGCTCGACCTACACGCTGGGCGCACTCGGTGGTTTTCAGGGGCGCAGGCTGGCGGTTGATGACCTGTTGCCGATAGGCGTGCCCAGCGGCAAGGGGCGTGCAGGGGCCAGCCTGCCGATGGCGTTGCGCCAGTCGCTGGGCGGCGAAATCTACCTGCGCGTCGTTCCCGGCCTTTATTACGAGCGCCTGACCGAGTTTGCGGCCACCAGCTTCTTTTCCGAGTCATGGACGGTTGGCTCGGAAGCCGACCGCATTGGTTATCGCTTCAAGGGCGGCAGGGCGCTGACTTTTCAGCCACGGGAACAGCCATTCGGGGCAGGTTCCGATCCATCGAATATCGTCGACAGTTGCTACCCGATCGGCTCGATTCAGGTTCCGGCAGGACTGGAGCCCATTGTGTTACACCGCGACGCGGTGTCTGGTGGAGGCTATGCCATGATCGGCACCGTGATCAGCGCCGACCTTGATCTGATCGGCCAGATGCAGCCCAACCAGAAAGCCCGATTTGTGGCGGTCACGCTGGAAGATGCACTCGCAGCGCGCACGTCCTACAAGAAGAAGCTGGCGTGTTTGAGCAGGTTGTTCGCATCTTGAAATAATCAGGAGGCCTGCGCGTACGCTAACTGCGCCTGCATTTTCGCACGGCACACTTCGAGTATTTCATCTGCCAATGGTGAGTCGTCCGGGCAACTGCGCGACAGCAACACCGCACCTAACGCATGGGCAAACAGGTCGATGGTCTTTGCCCGTGCCTGTTGCTGCGTTTTGTCATCGGCGTGTGCTCCCGCGGCCACGGAAGCGGCCAATATGCTTTCGATGCCGTTGGCAAAAGTGGCTTTGACAGCCTCTGACTGGCGGGCCGCATCAGCGCTGAGTGCGGCCATCGTGCAGCCGGTGCCGGGATTGTCGCGGTGCTCTCGGGACAAGTAGTACTCGATGAACTGCGCAGGATCAATGCCCTTCGATTGCTCCACCGTCTTCGAGATAGAGCAGGCCGCCGACTCGGCCATCAGGTCAGACTTTGACCCGAAGTGCTTGTAGAACCCGCCATGGGTAAAACCTGCAGCGGCCATCAAGTCTGCCACTCCGACACCGTCGTAGCCGTGTTCACGAAACTGGATGGATGCCGTCTCGACGATGTGTGCCCGGTTCGCCTGCGCCTGCGCCTTGGTGACTCTCATGTGAATTGCCTCTTTTGTCTGCTCCATTCGACAGAGCGCAAATATACCATTGATGTTAACCATCATTAAAGGAGTTGACAGTTATGATGCTGATCATAATCATATGACTGCTTCTGAACGCCGGTCCGGGTCATGAGCGGGCATCAATCCGATCACTCCACCGTGAGATAAAACCATGAAATACAAAACGTTCGGAAAGACCGGGCTCAGCGTCTCGCAAATCGCGCTGGGCACGGGGAACTTCGGCACTGGCTGGGGTTATGGGGCGGACCCGGTAGTCAGCGAGGCAATGTTCAACACGTATGCCGAAGCGGGGGGCAATTTCATCGATACAGCGGACATCTATCAGTTCGGTCAGTCCGAAGAGCTGCTCGGCGCCTTGCTGCAAGGCCGGCGCGACGATTTTGTGCTCGCGACCAAGTTCACCAACGGTGCCTCAGCCAACCCAGGCCGATTAACCACCGGCAACAGCCGCAAAGCCATGGTGAGTTCGGTGGAGGCAAGCCTCAAGCGTTTGAAGACGGACCGTATCGACCTCTACTGGGCGCATCATCCTGATGCCGTCACGCCCATTGAAGAAATTCTCAGAGGCCTGGAAGACCTGGCGCGCGCCGGGAAAATCCTTTATGCGGGCCTGTCCAATTTCCCTGCATGGAGGCTCGCTCGCGCCGTGACACTGGCCGAGATCAGCCGCACCTTGCCGATTGCAGCCGCGCAGTTCGAGCACAGCCTGGTGCACCGTGAGCCCGAGGCTGATCTTTTTCAAGCCTCTTACGCGCTTGGCCTGGGCATCGTGACCTGGTCGCCTCTGGGCGGCGGCATGCTGACCGGCAAGTACCGACAGGGCGAGAAAGGCCGTGCCGAAGGGTTTGGCGGCAAGGTTTTCCAGCCGGAAAACTCCGCGCAACGCACCCTGATCCTCGACAGCGTGCTGGACATCGCCGCCGAGCTTGGTGTCAGTGCAAGTCAGGTGGCGATTGCCTGGGCCGGTACACATGGGGCCATCCCGATTATCGGGCCTCGCTCGCAGGAGCAGATTGGCGACAACCTGGGGGCCTTGGCACTGACGCTGGCCGACGAGCAGATCCAACGGCTTGACGCGGTCAGTAGTCTGGACCCGACCGCTGCGCCAAGGTCGGCTGTTGACTGGTCGGATGTGACTCGCACGAGGGTGGTTGCATAAGCTGCCGTTCCGGGGGCGAGATGCCTGTCCGTACACCGTTCGGATCTTCGCCCCTGCGTTGAAAGTGTTAGCGTATTCCCCGCGTTTTTCTTTGTCATGAGAAAGACCAAAATGCTCGCAGTCTTGTCTATCCATCGTCCTTGAGCCTCGCATGGTGATGAACATCATCACCTGCCGTGCACACAGCCTGTACCACTGAATGCCGATGAGCAGCCCCGTCCGACTCATCAGGAGAGCACCATGCATCGAAAACCAATTTGCGCAGCACTTGCCATCATTTCCGCCGCTACTCTTACGACCTCCCTTGCGTATGGTATGACCGCCGTCGAGTTGCCAGCAGGCGCCCCAGCCGACAAACCCGTCGGCAAGCTTGAACAGGTTCATGCTTTTTATGACGCAATGCCTACCGGCGTGACAGTGACTGAAACCGGGCGAATCTTCGTCAACTTCCCTCGCTGGGGTGACAAGGTGCCGTTTACGGTGGGCGAGGTTCGCGATGGCAAGGTAGTTGCCTACCCGGACCTGGCAGTTAATCATGAAAACCCGAAAGACCCCGGCGATGGCCTGATCAGCGTGCAGAGTGTGGTTGCCGACGGCAAAGGACGTGTCTGGCTTCTGGACACTGCGGCACCTGAATTTGCCGCGCCACGTCCTCAAGGTGCCAAGCTGGTGGCGGTGGACCTGGCCACCAATAAGATCGTCAAGCGGCTGGTATTTCCGGACAACGTCATCTTGCCGAGCACTTACGTCAACGACATGCGCTTCGACTTTCGCCAAGGGTCGCAGGGGACTGTCTACGTTACTGACTCATCGGTGAGCGGGCCGGGGGCAATTATTGTCATGGACATTGCCAGCGGCCACGCCGCGCGGCGCCTGAGCGGGGCAAAGGCAACCTCTGCTGATCCCGCTTTCGTGCCTGTTGTCGAAGGCGTGCCCGTGCTGGGTGATGGCCCGGACGGAACGCGCAAACCGGTCCATGTAGCTGCAGACGGCATTGCGTTGTCGGCAGATGGCAAGACGTTGTATTTCTCGCCACTGTCCAGCCGCCACCTGTATTCCGTCGCCACCGAGCTGTTGAACGACAGCGCTGTGAATGAGCAGCAACTGGCAGCCGCCGTTCAAGACCTGGGTGAAAAGGGCGCTTCTGATGGTCTTGAGGCTGATGCAGACGGCGCTGTGTATGCGGGCGACTACGAGCACAATGCCATACGCAAGCGCTTGCCGAACGGCGTCTGGCAGACAGTCGCTCACGATCCGCGCATGTTGTGGCCTGATACCTTGTCGATCGGTCCGGACGGCTACCTGTATTTCATCGTCAACCAGTTGCACCGTCAGGCCGGTTTCAATTCGGGCCACGACCAACGTAAAAAACCGTACAGCTTGTTGCGTGTGAAAGTCGCAACGGCACCAGCCCCCACGCATTGATCGAACTTGATACCGGAGCATTGATAATGAATACACCTGCAAAGCCATTGGCGTTGATCGCAGTGCTGAAAGCCAGTCCAGGCAACGAGTCGGCATTGAAAGAAGCTTTGTTGGCACTGGTGGAACCCACCCGTTCGGAGCCGGGCAATATCGAATACACGCTGTTCGAGGTGCGCGATGAGCACGGTACGTTCTACATGCGCGAATGCTTCAAGGATCAGGCTGCACTGGACGCGCATGTTGCCACGCCACACTACCAGCAGTTTGCGGCTGCAAGCGGCAAGTGGTTTGCAGAAGCGCCACGGCTGATTTTTCTGGACCAGGTTTCAAACTGATTCTTGAGGAAGGCTCGGCATGCCCGAGCCTTCCTCAGCCTGTCGGGCCCGGTCCTTATACGTCAAGAATACGCTGATCAGGATTCGTGAGCCCAAGCAGCAGACGCTGACAAAACGGCCGAGCTTCCCCCCTACGCAAAAGCCCCCCGATGCCTGAGGATCTAATACTGTCCGCTTACCGATGCGTTGTACTGCATCAAGAGTTGGTCGTAATCCTCCTCGACCGCCCGTAGCTGTTTGTTCAACTGATCAACGTCAGCGTGAGCCGCCCAGCGCTGTTGCAACGTATCGAGTGTGGCGAGCCAGGTATGCGCAGGCGCTTTGATCACGGTCCATAGCGGACGCTTCCGGTTAGCGGACTTGAGGTTGGGCATTGTGTTGAAATAACGCTCTGCGTCCAGCCACGCGTCAGTCAGTTCAGCGTGTAAGGCCTTGAGTTCATCCGGGCTCAGCCGGGCGTTGGCTTCACTCCGATTCAGGTAGTTGATTGTTTGTCTGGCGAGGAGCATGAAGTTGAGCGTATGCCAGTGCTGATCGTGACCAAGGCGATAGTCGATGGCCGCGAGTTGCTCGCTGCGTGCCAGAAATTGAGGTTCCTCAAAGTGTTTTCGAACGGCAAGACTGCGTTGCTGAAGTTGATGCATATCTTGGGCAAGGTCTGCATCCAGCTGCCGGGCACGCTCGATATCGGGGCGTGGTTGATTGTAGAGTGCCTCAGCATCAAAAGTTCTGTCGCGCAGTGTGTCAAGCGTCTCGCTGTACTTGATCACGGCGATGACAAGCGGATCGGACTTGGGGTAGAGCAGTTGTGGATAGCTGATACTGCAGGCCAAACTCTCATTCATTGCGACGGAACGACTGTTGCCACCCAATGCAAAGCTTTGTATAAACGGCAGCATACCCTGACTGCCATCAACCAGCGCTTGGTAGTGCTTGCGATAATCGGCGTAGCGTTCAAGCAGAAGAGTATCGTCAAACACCAGGCAGGCTGCTGCGTCCTTCATCATTGAAGTGTCTGCAATCGAGTCTGTCGAAACGCGGTGGGTGTTGGCCAATTTGTGCTGCGCCCAGGCGATGGCTGCGAAAACACAAATAGCGGTGATAAACGCTCGATTACTGATCATGGCCAGCCTCCAGAGAAGACGAGGGTGTATACCACTGCTCCCGGGAGGGCGGGCGACAGGGCTGGTTTGCATCGAGAAGGGCTGCGCATAGTCGTTTCGGCCATGCTTGCAGACCTTGGCCTGCTTGCACAGGGCGGTAGTTGATGATGGTGCCTGAGATGAACAGCAACGAGACGATCAGACCCAGCAGGATGCCAATCATCAGTTCTCTGGCCGGCGAGCCTGGAACAATTGAAAATATCCGCTTGAGCCATTCCGGCCAGGCCACGCGAGTCCCTGCGGCGGCCACCGCGAGTATTGCGGTGTAAATCAGCAACGCCTTCCATCCTCCGACCAGGAAGGTCGGCACTGCGGGCAGCCAGCTTACGGTGCTTTCTCGCAGCAACAGCGGTACTGGACGGCGTAGCGTAAGCCAGCGGCCAACGTGCTTGGTGAGTTGCTCATCAAGGCGCCAGGTCAATGCGCCGAGCGTCTGACAGGCGACGTAAAGCAAACCCGCCAGCAGACCAAGTGCGCCAACAATCAGCAATAGAGCGATCATTGTTTCGTCCGGATCACTTCCCAGCCGGTAATAGCTGTCCAATGCGGTTATGGACGCTGCGCCAACGATTGCAAACGGCAGTGCCCAGAACGATGTACAACGGCGCAGCGGTCGCCAGAAATACAGATCTTCGCCATGCACATGTCTCGCCAAATCGGGGTAATGACGCGCCACTGTATTGGCCAGCGACTCACAGGTTTGCCAGTCATCAGATGTGAAACGGAGGGTCATCGACACGCGAGCATTATCGCTCATGGGTATGAACAGCAGGCGGGCTGCGCGTGAGCCCGTGCTGTCGATTTTTTGCGTGGCAAGACGCTGCTGGTCTTCGAGAAACAAGGCTTGGCGACTGCGCGCCAGCAACCGGCTCCAGAAAGGCTCCGGACAAGATGTGCGGCCATCGGGTTTCTTCCAGCCTTGCCATTCGCACACCGCATCGAAAACAGGGCTGTGCCAGACTTCAGCGTGGGCCAGCAGTCCTGCGAGATAGTTGTTAAGCCAGATACGTCGGTCCAGCGTCTGCATCCAGGCGACCTTGTCGAGGTGTAGGTAAACATTGGAGAAGGACTCGGCATTGCCGCTGTTCAGCGCGTTGGCCAACATCTGTTCGGTATTACGTAACAGATTGTTCAGAACAGTGTGGGTTGAATGCAAGGGCAGGTCGATGCGTTGCCAGGCGCTCAGCCACTGAAAGCGCTCGACTGCTCGCTCCGCCAGTTCACATGCATAGGGAGCATTCGACTGACAATACTCCAGCAAACCGTCTTCAAACGCCCGATCGCACTGTGCGGTTCGGGCGTTTTCCAATCGCTGATCCAGGTTCTCTGCACTTATACCTTCGAGCAGCAGGTCAGCCCTTTGGCGTTTCAGGTCGGGTGCGCTGAAAGTCTGAACCGGCGACGGCAGTACAACGATCGGCGCATGCGACAGGCCGTCCTGATCTATTGGCGGTTCCTGAACGTCGGCGGTCCAGCTCAGCGCTTGCTCGTAGGCGTCACGCAGGCGCTGAAAGCCTGCCGGATCTTCGTCCGGGCGGTGCTGCTTGAGCAACGCAGCATAACGGCGCTTGATACTGCGCACGTCAGAATGGGGATCAAGCCCCAGAATAGACCAGCAACTCACAGCGTTGCGCTCAGGTCTGTGCCTATAACCATGGGGCTACGAACTCCTTGTACACAAAGGCAGCATGCAAAAACGCCTGGGCAAGATGCCCAGGCGTGCAAATAACGGCGCGCAGTTTATCAGGTGCTCAGGGTGCACACGCTAGTACCGCCTGCAGTTTTTGCCTTATCAAAAAATATTGATCGGATAGCTGACAATGATCCGGTGCTCATCGGCATCACGCTGGCTGGCGAACTCGGTGCGAAGTTGTGCGTGGCGCAGTGCAATGCTGAGGTTTTTCGCCGGGCCCGATTGCAAGACGTAGCTCAGGGTCACGTTGCGTTCCCATTCCTTCTTGTCGCCGTCGGAGGTCTGGATGTTCGAGCCGCTTTCGTACATGGCCAAGACGTTTAGGCCGGGCACGCCGAGTCTGGCGAAGTCATAGCCATAACGGACTTGCCAGGTGCGTTCCCCGGCGCGCTGGAATTTGCCGATCATGGATTCGGTCATGAAGTAAGCGGTTGATCCATCGCCCTGATTCAGCCAGACCGCGTCGCTGTCGCCGGTGACTGCCTGATAACCCGCAGCAAAGGTATGGCCGTCGATGAGGTAAGTGAACTGAGCGCTGGACAGACGGCTGTCGACTTCACCCTTGGTGACGCCGTTGCCGTAATAACCCACCGTGTAAAACGAAGGATCGTGGCCATTCGCGCCGTCCGAGCGGTTGTCGAAGTGGCGCAGGTCGGTGCGCAAAGTACCAGGGCCAAGTTGCAGGTCGTATTTCAGACCGAGAAAGTTCTGTTTGTAGAAGTTTTCCAGGTTGCCGTAGTAATACTGCAGGGTCAGGTCCTTGACGGGTTTGTAATCGACGCCTGCGTAGTAGAACTTGTTGACGAATTCGCCGGTCAACGGGTTGTTGGCGCCGGGGATCGACATGCCCATCTGGTTGGTCGAACCCCGGCCCATGACGTGTTCCAGCTGGCCTGCGGTGAAGGTGAAGTCTTTCAGGTCTTTCGACTGAACCTGGCCGCCGCGAAAGGTCTGTTGCAGCATGCGGTCGGTGGACATTACCACTGGGAGCATCGGCACCAGCGTGCCGTACTTCAACTCGGTTTGCGAGACGCGCGCCTTGAGCGTCGCGCCCAGGCTGCTGAACTCATCAACCGCGCGGCCGTCGCTGTCCGTCGGGAAGATGTTGCCGTTGAACGCGGTACTTTGCGGGTTGTAGTGGCGTCCTTTACCCGAGTCCAGACGAACGCCCAACTGGCCCAGTGCATCAACGCCCAAGCCTACCGAGCCGGGCGTGTAGCCGGACTGGTAATTGAGCATGAAGCCCTGGCCCCACTCCTGCGTGTAGTTGGGGGCAGCAGCGCCGCTACGGTTGTCTGCGTTGCTGAAGAAGTTACGAGCCAGAATACTGGCCTTGCTGTCTTCCAGAAAACCTTCGCCGTAGCTCTGCTGCGCGATCAGCAGGCCACAAAAGCCCGCAACGAAAGGGGTGGCGCGATTGAAACGCTCCATCGGGTTCATCCTCATGCTGTCATTAAGTGTTGTGAGAGGCAGGGTCGGGCGGCAGTCAGGTTTCTTGTTGTTTTAAGGAGCGTGTTTTTCGGCTGATTCCGTTGCAGGTATCGCAGTGTGAGGCGCTTGATACAGCGTGACGCGAGGTAAACGGTAAAGAACCACCAGTGCGAGTACGCCCAGCGCTGCGCAGATCATCAGCCCGGTGCCGACGGCCTGGGCGAGGGCAGTGCGAGCCAGCAGTAACGTGGCGTCAACATCTGCAGACGAGTGCTGCAGCAGGACCTGCGGATCAGCCAGGTGCGGCATTGCCTGCATCTGGCCAGCCGCGGTCAGTGCACGTTGCAGGTTGGTGACGTACAGCAACTTGACCAGCACGCCCATGGCCGCGGTGCCCAACAAGCCGCCCACCAGTCGCAACGATTGGGTAAGCGCGGTGGCGATGCCGAGAAATTGCCGCTCGGCGAGGGTCTGGGTGAACACCGTGAGGTTGAGCAAAATGAACCCAAGGCCCAGACCCGCCAGCAGAATCAGCCCCAGCAAGGTTGCGAAGTCAGCCTGCAGCCCGACCAGCGCCAGGGCAATGCAGGCAACCGACAAGGCGATGAACCCGCCAATGGGCAGCCAGTTGGGGTTTGCCAGACGCGTGACGATGCGGCTGTTGACGATGGCGCCCAGAGTGATACTCAGGGCCAGCGGGGTGAGCAGCAGCCCGGCGTCCTGCGGCGAGTAGCCATAACTGCCCTGCAACAGCAGCGGCAGGTAGAACAGCAGCGTGAACATGATTGCGCCAGCCAGCAGCGACATGATGAACAGCAGGCGGATACTGCGATTGGCAAACAGCCCGGCGGGCAGCAAGGCAAATGTGCAGCGGCGTTCCCAGAACCACAGGCCGGTCATGGCGACAACGGTGATCACGCCGCACAGCAGGCTGATCGCCAGAGCGCGTTGGCCGAGCCATTCAACGAACAGTTGCAGGCTGCCCAGGCTCAGGACGATCAACATCGCGCCGATCCAGTCGAGCCTGATCGCACCGGCGGTTTGCGGGCGATACCAGGGTAGAAAACGCCAGGCGAAAAACAGCGCGATCACGCCCAGCGGCAGGTTCAGCCAGAACACCGAGCGCCAGCCGAACTCGCCAGCCAGATAACCGCCCAGGCCCGGGCCGATGGCATTGACCACGCTGAACATGGCACTCAGCAACACCTGCCAGCGCAGCCGCTGGCGAGTGTCGGGAAACAATTCCGGCACACAGGCAAACGCCGTTCCGATCAGCATTCCGCCGCCGACCCCCTGCAACGCCCGGCCGATGACCAGCGCCAACATGCTGTCGGCCAGCGCGCAGAGCAGCGAGGCGAGGGTGAAAATCACCGTGGCGGCCAGCACGAACGGTTTTCGCCCGTAAAAATCGCCCAGCCGACCAAAGATCGGAATGGTCACGATGGAGGCCAGCAGGTAGCCGGTGGCGACCCAGGCATATAGCTCGAAGCCGTTGAGCTCCGAGACAATGCTGGGCAGGGCGTTACCGATCACCGTCTGGTCGAGCGCCGAAAGCATCAACACCAGCGAAATGCCGAGCATGGCCAACAAGGCTTGTCTGAAGGTCAGCGCGGGCTGGCTCGGCGTTGTCATGTCGAGGTGCTCAGCGCAACGCAGCGACAGCAGTCGCAATGCGCGTGCAGCCGCTTTCCAGGGTTTCGATGGCAGTTGCCGTGGACATCCGGAAAAACGGTGCCAGACCATACGCAGTGCCCGCCACGACGGCCACGCCCTGACTCTCCAGCAGGTACAGAACCACTTCGGTGTCGGCGTGCAGCACCGCCCCTGACGGGGTGGTTTTGCCGATCAGAGCGCCGCAATTGACGTACAGGTAAAACGCACCTTCAGGCTTTATGCAACTCAGCCCGTCAATGGCGTTGATCAGCTCCAGACAGCGGTCGCGGCGCTGCTTGTAGACCTTGACGCTCTCGCCGACAAACGACTGGTCGCCATTGAGCGCAGCCACGGCTGCGGCCTGGCTGACCGAGCAGGCGTTGCTGGTGGATTGCGATTGCAGGGTCGCCATCGCCCCGATGATGTCGCTGGGGCCTGCGGCGTAACCGATGCGCCAGCCGGTCATGGCGTAGGTTTTTGACACGCCGTTGATGATCAGCACGCGTTCGCGCAAAGTCGGTTCGACGGTCAGCAGGTGGCTGAGCGGGGTGTCGTCATAGCGAATGTGCTCGTAGATGTCATCGGTCATGATCAGCACGTCCGGGTAGTCGAGCAGCACGTCGGCCAGCGCCCGCCACTCGGCGGCACTGTAGGTCGCGCCGGTCGGGTTGCTCGGCGAGTTAAGCAGCAGCCAGCGTGTGCGCGGGGTAATCGCTTCGCGCAGCTGTTCGGCGGTGAGCTTGAACTGGTTTTCTTCAGGGCATGCCAGAGTGACCGGGCGACCGTCGCAGGCCAGCACCATGTCCGGGTATGACACCCAGTACGGCGCAGGAATCAGCACTTCGTCGTCAACGCCCAGAGTTGCGGCGAAGGCATTGAAGATCGCCGCCTTGGCACCGCTGGTGACCACGATCTGGCCGGGCGCATAGGTCAGGCCGTTTTCACGCTGAAGCTTGGCGGCAATCGCCTCGCGCAGCGTTGCAGTCCCGGCATTGAGCGTGTAGCGGGTTTCACCGTTTTCGATGGCCGCACAGGCTGCCTGGCGAATGTGTGCAGGGGTGTCGAAGTCGGGCTCGCCGACCACCAGGTTGATGATCGACTTGCCGGCGCGCCGCAGTTCATTGGCCCGATCGGCAGCAGCGCTGCTTGGCGATGGTTTGATGCGGAGCACGCGTGCGGCGATGCGAGATGCGGTCACGTTGGCATTCCTCGTTGATGGCCTTGACGAGGACTACGTTACGAGCCTGCGCAGGGCAGGCCATAAGACGAGTTTGTTCTGGGTTGATAGGCAGCGCTTATGACCGCAGATGAACCGCGCCCGCACCAAAACGAGGCGATCAACGCCTGCGGGGGCATTCGGGTAAAGCGAATGCAGGGAGGCTGAACTGACATAGGCAATGCTTATGATGAGGCTGACAGCCCTTTATTAGCGAGCTGGCCTGCGTCTTGCTCTGGCATCGCAGTCTTGACCCGGGAGTGCAGTAAGTGAACCTTCGCCGCTTGAAATACTTTGTGAAAATAGTCGATATCGGCAGCCTGACTCAGGCCGCCGATGTGCTGCACATCGCGCAGCCTGCGTTGAGCCAGCAGTTGGTGACGCTGGAGGCCGAGTTGCAACAACAGTTGTTGATCCGCACCAAGCGCGGCGTTACCCCGACCGAAGCGGGCAAAGTGCTGTACGGGCATGCTCAGGTCATCCTGCGTCAGTGCGAGCAGGCGCAGAGCGACGTCAACGCCAGTGGCCTCGCACTGTCGGGGCCGGTTTCGGTGGGGCTGGCGCCTGGCACGGCTGCTTCGACGCTGTCGTTGCCATTGCTCAAACGGGTGCGCGAGCGTCATCCGGGCATTTTGCTGTACCTCAATGAAAATTTCGGAACCACCCTCAGCGAACTGATCATGAACGGGCGCATGGACATGGCGGTGCTTTATGGCGGACGTGAGGTGCACGGCCTGAGTTTTGTACCCTTGATGCGCGAACAGTTGTACCTGGTCAGCGCTGACGACGCCCGCCAGAGTCGCGAGGAAATACCGCTGGCGGAGCTTGCCGACATCGATTTGCTGTTGCCGCGCACCTACAACACCATCCGCCGCCTGGTGGACGAGGCGTTCTTGCGCATCGAGCGCAGCGCCCGGGTGGTGGCAGAAATCGAGTCATCGACGACTCTGGCCGCCGCCGTGGCCGATCGTTTCGGCTCGACGATCCTCCCCGAATCCGCTGCGCGGGTGCTCGCCGACACGCATGCGGTCAACCTCAGCCGGATCGTCGAACCCGAGATCGAAGCGCCTCTGGCCCTGTGCCTCTCAGGCCACTTGCCGTTGTCGGTCCCGGCTCAGGCGGTCAAGGCGATCCTGCTGGAGCTGGTCGCAGAAATGCGCGGCAACCGCCGTACGTAACGACGTGAAAGGTCATAAGGGGCGCTTATCACCCCACAGTCAAACCGTCTTGGCGGTCAAAAAGCGCGCTCGTTACATTGCCCTCAGCCACATTTCTTTTGTCAGGCAAGGGCCGTTGCATGAAGCCAGAACGTATCAAAGCACTTATCGACCTGATGGCTGAATCGGACCTGAGCGAGCTCAGCTTGTGTGAAGGGGATGCGCAGTTGCGCTTGCTGCGTGAGCACGTTCAGGTCTCAAGCCCCGTCACACCGGTCGTTTCGAAGCAGGTAAAACGTGCGGCAACTGATGCCACCGCCACGTCTGTTGCACAGACCGGCACTTCGACGCAGGCCTGTGCGTCGCTGTACGGGGTCTTGCACCTGACCCCAGCACCGGATCAGCCACCGTTCGTTGAAGTCGGCACCCGTGTCGAACCCGGCCAGACCCTGGCGGTGGTCGAGGCGATGAAGATGTTTCACCCGGTCAAGGCTGAAATCGCGGGTGTCGTGACGGACATTCTGGTTACCAACGGCGAAGAAGTTCAGGCCGGTCAGGCGCTGTTCACCCTTGGCTGAAAGGCGATTGTTGCCAGCCGGGGTTCTAGAGGGTTTTTTGATGTTCGATAAAGTATTGATCGCCAATCGCGGTGAAATCGCCCTGCGCATATTGCGCGCCTGCAAAGGCCTTGGCCTGCAGACCGTTGCGGTTTATTCCGAAGCGGATCGGGACGCCAGTTATGTGCAACAGGCCGACGAAGCGCTGTGCATCGGGCCTGCTGCGCCGGGGCAGAGTTACCTGAATCAGGCCGCTGTGCTTTATGCGGCAGAACTGACCGGCGCTCAGGCGATCCACCCAGGCTACGGGTTTCTCTCCGAGAACGCCGCCTTCGCCGAACGTATCGAGCATGCTGGCCTGACCTTCATCGGCCCCAGCGCCGCCTGTATTCGCGTGATGGGCGACAAGGTTGCGGCCAAACGCGCAATGCGTGAAGCCGGTGTGCCTTGCGTGCCCGGCCCGGACACCAGCATGCCTGCCGATCCGCACAGCATTCTGGCGATTGCCCGCGACATCGGCTACCCGGTCATCGTCAAGGCCGCTGGCGGCGGCGGTGGGCGAGGTATGCGCGTGGTTCACGAAGAACAGCAGTTGCTCGATGCCATTGCGCTGACCGGTGAAGAAGCGCGTCGGGCATTCGGCAATCCCGAGCTGTATATCGAGAAGTTTCTCGGCCAGCCGCGCCACGTCGAAATTCAGGTGCTGTGTGATGCCTATGGCAATGCCGTCTGGCTCGGTTCGCGGGATTGCTCAATGCAGCGCCGCCACCAGAAGGTGCTTGAAGAGGCCCCGGCACCTGGGGTTGATGCGGCGCTGATGAGCCGGGTTGGCGAGCGCTGCGCACAAGCCTGTCGCCAGATCGGCTATCAGGGCGTGGGCACGTTTGAATTCCTGTTTGAAAACGACGAGTTCTATTTCATCGAGATGAACACCCGCCTGCAGGTCGAGCATCCGGTCACGGAAATGACCTCTGGCATCGACATCGTCCAGCAGCAGATTCGCATGGCGATGGGCGAGCGCCTGAGTTTCAGTCAGGCCGACGTCAGCGTCTCGGGCCATTCGCTGGAATGCCGGATCAACGCCGAAGACCCGCGCAGCTTCATGCCGACGCCGGGGCAGGTCACTCGCTGGCAGGTCCCCGGTGGCTTTGGCGTGCGCGTCGATTCGCATGTCAGCCACGGTTACCGGGTCCCGCCTTATTACGATTCGATGGTGGCCAAAGTCATCACCCACGGTGCCAGCCGCGACGAGGCACTGGCGCGCATGCGTCTGGCGCTGAGCGAAATGCACGTCGAAGGGATCTCCACCAACATCGCGCTGCACCGCGACATTCTGCAGGACCCGGTGTTCTGCAAGGGCGGTATGGACATTCACCATCTGGAGCGTTGGTTGCAGACAAGGAGCCAGCCATGAGCGTCTTGCAGTTGCCGAACATCCCGCGGATTACCCTGCTGGGGACCACTGCCTTGCTGTTTGAAGCCCCCGGCGAGCTGGATCTGGCCCCGCAGCAACGCATCTGGGCCTTGGCGGACCTGAGCAAGAACTGGCCGCAGGTGCGCGAAGCGGTGCCGGGCATGAACAACCTGATGCTGACCTTCGAGACGCCGCCACGGGACCTGAGCGGCCTGAAAACCCGCCTGATGGAAGCCTGGGAGCACTGCCAGCCTTTACCGTTGCAGGGCCGGATCATCGAGTTGCCGGTGGTGTACGGCGGCGACGGCGGCCCGCACATGGCCGATGTCATCGCGCACACCGGGCTGGACATCGAAACCATTGCCAACCTGCACTGCGAGCCGCTGTACCCGGTGTATGCCTTGGGCAGCCATCCCGGTTATTGCTACCTGGGCGGCATGGACCTGCGTCTGGCGACGCCGAGGCGCAAAGTGCCGGTGCTCGACATCGGTGCCGGATCGGTGTCTATCGGTGGCGTGCAGACCGGTATCTCTGCCTCGGCAGGCCCCAGTGGCTGGAACACGATAGGGCGCACGGAAATGGTGTTTTTTGATGCTGATCAGCATCCCCCGGCGCTGTTGCAACCCGGCGATCAATTGCGCTTGCGCATCGAGAGGATCATTCGATGATCGAAGTCATCAGCGCCACCGCGCTGGCCACCGTTCAGGATCTGGGCCGCCACGGCAGCCTGGGCTACGGCGTCGGCACCTCGGGGGCGATGGACACGCTGTCGCTGCGTCTGGGCAACCTGTTACTGGGTAATGCCGAAGACGCAGCGGGTATTGAAATACCGCTGTTCCCGTTTGAAGTGCGCTTTGTCGAAGACTGCACCTTTGCAATCACCGGCGCTGCCTGTTCTGCAAAACTGGATGGCGAGCGGCTGCCGGGCAACTGGGCTGCCCAGGCTCGCAAGGGTCAAGTGCTGAAGCTCAGTTATCCGACCACAGGCAGTCGCGCCTACCTGTGCCTGGCCGGTGGTGTAGACGTGCCGCCGGTGCTGGGTTCGCGCAGCACGCAATTGCGCGGCGCATTTGGCGGCTGGCAGGGCCGTGCCTTGCAGCAGGGTGACGTGATCCCTGCAGGCGCCGCGAATCAACAGCGCGCCGGTGATTTCGGGCTGGAATCTGCCGTGGCGGGCTTGCCGTTGATGCTGGATGGGCTACCCGCCATACGGGTACTGCCCGCGGCCGAATTCGACTGTTTCAGCGTCGAGGCTCAGGACACCTTCTTTGCCGGCGAATGGAAGATCACCACGCAAAGCAACCGTTACGGCTACCGCATGGAAGGCACGCCTCTGCTGGCGCGGGAAGCGCTGGAAATACGCTCTCACGGCATCGTGCCCGGCGTGATTCAGGTGCCCCACGGCGGCCAGCCGATTGTGCAAATGCGCGATGCGCAGCCCAGCGGCGGTTACCCCAAGTTTGCCACGGTCATCGAAGCCGACCTTTGGCGTCTCGGTCAGGCTCCCATCGGCAGCAAGGTGCGTTTCGTGCAATGCAGCTACGAGCAGGCCGTCGAGGCGCTGGACACCAATCATGCCTTCATCGAAGACGCTCGGCGCTTGCTTGCGCTGCGCGGCCTGCAAGGACATCGCTGATGAACATCAATGAGATTCGCCAGTTGGCAGGCTGGATTCGTGACGCAGGGCTCACGGTTCTGGAACTGAAACGGCCGGGGTTCGAGCTGTTGATCCGGCGCGGTGTGCGTGCGGACACTCAGGCGTCGCCAACCGATGTGCAGACCGCAGCGGAACAGCCGCAAGCCGCTGCCTGTGTAATAGCTGCCGACAACCCCGGCGTATTCGTATCGAGCCACCCCGATGAAAAAAACAGTTACGTGAAGCCTGGCGATCGCGTTGCCGCCGGGCAATTGCTGGGCCTGCTGCGCATTGGCCGGCTTTATCTGCCGGTGCGCAGCAGCCAGGCGGGACGCGTTGTACGTTTTCTGGCTGCCGAGCACGAACGGGTCGGTTATGGCCAGCCGCTGATTGAACTGGAGGAATGACCGCATGCGTATCGATCTGAATGCCGATCTGGGCGAGGGCTTCGGCGCATGGACCATGGGCGAGGACGAAGCACTGATGCAGTTGATCTCCTCGGCCAATGTGGCCTGTGGCTTTCATGCGGGTGATCCGTTGATCATGGACAGCACCGTACGCTGCGCCAAAGCGCTGGGCATCGATCTTGGTGCGCATGTCGGCTTTCCTGATCTGCAGGGTTTCGGGCGGCGCAGAATGAACATCGAACTCAAGGAGTTATGCGCCATTGTGGTGTATCAACTGGGCGCGCTGGCAGGCATTGCGACCGCTGCCGGTTATCGCGTGACACACATGAGCTTTCACGGTGCGCTGGGCAATATGGCCGCCGCTGACGCTGAACTGGCCGGGCCGCTGGTTAAGGCAGTCGCCCGTTTTGACCCGCAGATGATCATCAGTTCTTCCAGCAGCGAGGCCATCGAGCAGGCGGCGCAAGCGTGCAACCTGCGAGTGGCGACGACCTTTCTGGCCGACCGCGCCTATGACGAAAACTGCCTGCTGGTGCCGCGTGGCATTGCCGGGGCGGTGGTCAAGGACCCGGAACAGGTCCGCGCCAGGGTCGCGCAACTGTTGCAGGACGGCACCGTCACCACGTTGAGCGGCAAGCGTGTCGCGGTCAACGCCCAGTCGATTCTGTTGCATGGCGACACGCCCGGCGCGGTGGAGCTTGCGCGCAGCATCCGGCACAGCATCGAAGAGCAGGGCGGCGTCATCACCCCTGTTTCGCAGTTGCTTGGGTCATAAGCGCACCTTATCGCCACACAACCATTGCGTCTTGGTCGCTGCCCGTGACGCTCGTTAAAGTCCAGTACAAGGCGATCCGCATCCGCTGATAGCGACGCGACTGATCGAAGATTCTAAAGGAAACCCCGACATGCCTTTTTCCGATTACAAAACCGCGCTGGTCACCGGCGCTTCCTCCGGCATTGGCGAAGCTGTGGTCGAACGGCTGTGTGCCGAAGGCCTGCAGGTTCATGCGCTGGCACGCAGTGCGGACAAACTGGCGACGCTGGCGCAGCGTACCGGTTGCATCGCGCACGCTATTGATGTGACTGATCTGGCTGGCCTGACGGCCTTGTTCGAGGCTCAGCGGTTTGATGTGGTGGTCAATAATGCCGGGGTTGACCGGCCCGGCTCGCTGCTCAAGGCGGATGCCGAGGGTATTGATCTGCTGATCGATGTGAACCTGCGCGCCGTGTTGCAGATCGCCCGGTTGTCGCTGCCCGGCATGGTCGAGCGTGACTGTGGGCACATCATCAACATCAGCTCGATTGCCGCCGCCTACAACTTCGGCGGCAATTCGACCTACCACGCCACCAAGGCGGCAGTGAGCATGCTCTCTCGCCAGTTGCGTATCGATGCCTTCGGCAAGCGGGTGCGGGTGACTGAAATCTGCCCGGGCCGTGTTGCGACAGACATTTTTGCCCATGTGCATGGCGACTCCGAAGAAGTGCGCAAGCGTTTTATCGAGGGTTATGAGCTGCCTGTGGCCAAGGACATTGCCGACGCCATCGCCTACGTGATTGCCGCGCCCATCGCGGTGAATATCGGGCACATGGAAATCACTCCGACTTTGCAGGTGCCCGGTGGGCTGTCCACTGCACGCCCGCAGGACTATGAAGGCTGAAACAGCGGCCAACCGCAAGAGCAGCATCTATCACGAGAGCGGCACCAGCCGCCAGGCAACACCTGCGCCGGCGCAACCGGTGCCTTGCTTCTGCCCTGACTGAATGTCGATGGGAACAACCATGACGAATGACTTCGATCTTTCGGCGATCCTGCAGGGCGAGTACGCCGAGCTGATCGTCAAGGGCATAGAAACCACCATGCAACTGGCTTTTGTCGCCTGGTGCATGGCCATGGCGGTGGCCCTGTTGCTGGTGTCGATTCGCCTGACTGGCAACAAGTACGCCGAGCGTCTGGTCGCGGGTTATGTGTCCTACCACCGCAACGTGCCGACGCTGGTGCAACTGATGCTCTGGTATTTCGGTATTCCGACATTGCTGTCCGAGAGCACGCAGATCTGGCTGTCCGGTTACAGCACTGAGTACCTGTTTTCGGTGATCGCTCTGGGGCTTTGCCAAGCCGCCTACTTCAGTGAAGACATCCGCAGCGGGCTGCGCGCCATTCCGGCCGGGCAGGTCGAAGCGTCCCGGGCGCTGGGCCTGGGCTATGTACGTTCGATGCGCTACGTGATCTTGCCGCAGGGCGTGCGCAACTGCCTGCCGTCGTTGATCAACCACACCGTTCTGCTGTTCAAGAACACCAGCCTGGTCATGGCCATCGGTGTGGTCGAGCTGACCTATGCCACCCGTGAGGTCGAGAACTACACCTTCCGTACCTTCGAGGCGTATCTGGTCGCAACCGTGGTCTATCTGGCCATTTCTCTGATGTTGATGGGCCTGGGTGCGTTGCTGGCCCGGCACTTCAGCAAAGCCATGGCGAGGTAGTCGGCGATGTTAGATGTGTTCACGATTGTCCGCGATAACTGGACCCTGCTGCTGGTCGGTCAGTACCCTCATGGGCCGATGGGCGGGCTGGTTTCAACGCTGATTCTGGCTGCGCTGGCGTTGTTGCTGGCGTTCCCTCTGGGCTTGCTGCTGTCTCTGGCGCGGGTTTCGCCGTGGCGCTGGCTGCGTTACCCGGCGACGGTCTGGGTTTACGTGATGCGCGGCATTCCGCTGTTGATGGTGATTTTCTGGACCTACTTTCTCGTCCCGTTGCTGATCGGCCATAACATTACCGGCTTTACCACCATGCTCTGCACGCTGGTGGTTTATCAGAGCGCGTACCTGTGCGAAATCATTCGCGGGGCCATTCAGGCGCTGCCGACCGGTCAGTACGAAGCATCCCGTGCGCTGGGCATGGGCTATCTGCGCACCACGGTCTGGGTGATTTTGCCGCAGGCGCTTTATAACGCGTTGCCCAGCCTGATCAGCCAGTTCATTTCGATCATCAAGGAAACCTCGCTGGGTTACGTGATCAACGTCCAGGAAGTGACCTTCGCCGCCAATCAGATCAACAACCAACTGCTGACCAAGCCGTTTCAGGTGTTCTTCATTCTGGCAATCACCTACTACGTGCTGTGCTACGGCCTGACCCGGCTCGCCGCCGTCGTGGAACAGCGAATTGCCCGCAAGCGCGAGGGCACCACTGTGTCGCCTGAAGCTGTTGCGCGGCCTTTGACTACCGATAAGTGAGGGTTGCCCCATGCATCCAATGATCATGTTTTCCAGGATCAACAAATGGTATGGCGAATACCAGGCCCTGACCGACATCACCGCCGAGGTGCAGCGCGGCGAAGTGGTGGTGCTGTGCGGGCCATCCGGCTCGGGTAAATCGACACTGATCCGCACGGTCAACCGTCTTGAAGACGTGCAACAGGGCCAGATTCTGTTCGACGGCCACGATGTGAATGGCACCGATGCCAACGTCAACCGTTTGCGCAGTCGCGTCGGTTTTGTGTTCCAGAGCTTCAATCTGTTTCCGCATTTGTCGGTACTCGACAACATCATCCTGACCCCGACCAAAGTGCGCGGCCTCAAAAGCAGTGAAGCGCGCGCCAGGGCCATGGAATTGCTCGACCGCGTCGGGCTGGCCCACAAGGCCGGTGCCTATCCGGCGCAGTTGTCCGGCGGCCAGCAGCAGCGCGTGGCGATTGCCCGTGCGCTGGCGATGGAGCCGCCGGTGATGCTGTTTGACGAACCCACCAGCGCCCTTGACCCGGAAATGGTCGGCGAAGTGCTCAGCGTTATGAAAGGCCTGGCCAAGGAGGGCATGACCATGATGTGCGTTACCCACGAGATGAATTTCGCCCGTGAAGTGGCCGACACCATCTGGTTCATGGATGCGGGGCAGATTCTCGAAAAATCCAGCCCGGAGGCATTCTTTCAGCAGCCTGAACACCCGCGTGCACAACGCTTCATTTCCGACCTGCGCAGCCATTGAGCGCAGGCCCTTTTTTAACGAATGTTTCAGTGAATCCCTCAATTCATTTCCAGGAGTCTCCCCATGCGTATGAAGTCTTTGCTGGCTGCACTGGCGTTGTCGCCACTGGCTGTTGCGGTTGCCCATGCGGACCAGCTCAGCGATGTGATGAGCAAGAAAAGCCTGAGCTGTGGCGTTTATGCCGATGTGCCGCCGTTCTCGGCGCCAGACCCGAAAACCCGGGAACTGGTCGGCATGGACGTGGACCTGTGCAAGGCGCTGGCCAAGCACATGGGCGTCGAGCTGGAGCTCAAGCCGCTGTCGGTCGAAGCGCGGATTCCAGAAGTCAAAATGGGTCGGGTGGACGTGATCTTCGCCAACCTGGCCTACACCAGGAGCCGCGCCGATCAGATCCAGTTCAGCGACCCGTACTACATCGCCAAGGAAACACTGGTGGTGCGCGCCGCGAACGCCGATCAGCCCAAATCGTTTTTCAAGGACAAACGCATCAGTTCGACCAAGGGCTCTACCTCCGAGCAGTCGATTCGCCTGGCTGACGCAACCCCGGTGACTTTCCAGGACACCGGCTCTGCGTACATGGCGCTGCAACAGAACAAGGTGGTGGGCCTGGTGACCAACACCATGACCGCCATCAAGCTGGTAGGGCAGGCCAAAGCCAGCGGCGTGGAATTGGCAATTGCCAAGGAGCCAATGGCACTAGAGCCTATCGGCGCTGGCATGCGTCAGGGTGAGCCGGCGTTTCTGGCGAAGGTCAACGAGTCGCTTTACGCAATGGAAGCCGCAGGCGAAATCGACGCGATCTGGGCGCACTGGATCGGCCCGAATACCGAATACAAAATGACCCGTGAAGACAAGGTGCAAAGCCTGAGCGCGTTGAAGTTCGATCCACTGCCTTGATCACAGGGCGGGTTCCCCGACGCCGGACAGGCTCTGTGCCTGTCCGGCCCCTCGCTCAATACCTCGGTTTGACGGCCTTCCAGTCCGGTGTGTACTTCTGCATCTGCCTCACATCATCGCGCTGACGAATGCCGCAGCTGTGGTACTGGTCGTTGAGCTTGCCGAGTTGGTCGTAATCCAGTTCGAGGCCCAGGCCAGGCGCGCGGGTGATGCTGACGCAGCCGTCGACAATCGGCAGTTTGCCGCCCTTGATGACTTCTTCGTCCGCTTCCTGCCACGGGTAATGTGTGTCGCAGGCGTAATCCAGATTGGGTACCGAGGCGGCCACATGCGCCATGGCCATGAGGCTGATGCCCAAGTGGGAATTGGAATGCATCGACACGCCAAGGCCAAAGGTGTCGCACATCTTCGCCAGCGCCTGGGTGTCGCGCAGGCCGCCCCAGTAATGGTGGTCGGCGAGCACGATCTGCACGCTGTTCAGGGCCACGCTGCGGCGAAATTCGTCGAAGTCGGTGACCACCATGTTGGTCGCCAGCGGTAGCCCGGTGCGTTTGTGCAGTTCGGACATGCCGTCCAGGCCCGGCGTAGGGTCTTCGTAGTACTGCAAGTCATCGCCGAGCAGCTGCGCCATGCGAATCGAGGTTTCCAGCGACCAGTTGCCGTTGGGATCAATGCGCAGCGGGTAGCCGGGGAATGCCTTTTTCAAGGCCTTGATGCACGACACTTCGTGTTCAGGGTCCAGCGCGCCGGCCTTGAGCTTGATGCTTTTGAAGCCATAGGCCTCGATCATGCGTCGGGCCTGGGCGACGATCTGTTCTTCGTTCAGCGCCTCGCCCCAGCTGTCTGGTGGGTAGGGCGTGTCGATGTGCTGCGCGTACTTGAAGAACAGGTAGGCGCTGAACGGAATACGCTCGCGAATCGCACCACCCAGCAGGTCCACCAGTGGCAGGTTCATGGAGCGTGCCTGCAGGTCCAGAAACGCCACCTCGAATGCCGAATAGGCATTGCTCACCGCCTTGCTGGCATGCGAGCCCGGCGCGAGTTCGGCACCGGCCAGGCTGGCGGGCTTGTGTGCCGCAACGGTGGCCTGAACGATGCTGCGCAATTGATTGAGGTTGAACGGGTCGATGCCGATCAACTGGTTCTGTACCTGCTGCTGAATCGCCAGTGCTGGCGCGTCGCCGTAACTTTCGCCGAGGCCGATATAACCGTTGTCGCTCTCTATCTCGATGATCGAGCGCAAGGCAAAGGGTTCGTGGATGCCGCTGGCGTTGAGCAGCGGCGGGTCGCGAAAGGCGATGGGGGTCACGGTCACACGGATGATTTTCAAAAGGCGGTCTCCCAAGAGGTCAGGGTTTGAGGCTGGAAGGGCTGCCGAGCGGGGCGGCGGTGTGCCGTGCAACCGGCTCAGCCTTGGCCGGGCCGCGCTGGTCACCGCGCGGCGTGGTACTGGCGAAGAAAATCACGATGGCCGCCAGCAGCGAGGTTGCGGCGAGCCCATACAGGCCGCCCTGAATCGAGCCGGTGGTCTGTTCCAGAAAACCGAAGGTGGTGGGCGCGACGAAGCCGCCCAGGTTGCCGATGGAGTTGATCAGCGCAATGACCGCTGCGGCGATGCGTGCATCCAGATAACCCTGCGGGATTGGCCAGAACAGTGCCGAAGCGGCCTTGAAGCCAATCGCGGCGAAACAGATGGCTACAAAGGCGAAGACCGGCCCGCCGTTGGTTGACATGAACATGCCGACCGAGGCGATCACCAGCGTGACGGCAACCCAGGCTTGCTGGTGCTTGAAGCGCGCCGCGAGGGCAGCAAAACCGTACATGGCGACAATGGAGATGATCCACGGCACCGAGTTGAACAGCCCGACCTCGAAGTCGCTGAAGCTGCCCATCTTGCGGATCATGCTCGGCAGCCAGAAGGTTGCACCGTAAATGGTCAGCGCTATCGAAAAATAGATGAAGCAGAACAGCATGATTTGCCGGTCCGCCAGCAACCTTAACAGCGTAGGCCGGACAGTTTGCGTGGCTTCGCGCTGGCGTTGCTCTTCGGCAATGGCGGTGGTCAGCGCGGTTTTTTCTTCATTGCTGAGCCAGGTCGCTTCGTGCGGATGTGACTGCAGCCAGAACCAGGCAACGCCGCACAGCACGATCGAAGCGAAGCCCTCGATCAGGAACATCCACTGCCAGCCGTGCAGATTCAGCCCTTCGACACCCAGCAGTGCGCCCGACACCGGGCCGGAGATCACCGAAGCAATCGCCGAGCCGCTGAGAAACAGCGCCATGGCCTTGCCGCGATCACTCGACGGCAGCCACTGGGTAAAGTAATAAATAATGCCTGGAAAGAAGCCGGCCTCCGCTGCGCCGAGGATAAAACGCAGCACGTAGAAACTGGTTTCACCCTGCACGAACGCCATGGCCATCGCCGCCGCGCCCCAGGTAAACATGATGCGCGTCAGCCAGGCACGGGCGCCGTAGCGTTGCAGCAGCATGTTGGAAGGCACTTCAAACAGCGCATAGCCGACGAAAAACAGACCCGCGCCCAGCCCGTAGGCCGCCGCGCCAATGCCCAGATCGGTTTCCAGATGGCTGCGCACAAAGCCGATATTAACCCGGTCGATATAGTTGACGATGAACATCACCACGAACAGTGGCAACACGTGGCGTTTCACCTTGGTGGCCGCACGGGCAAGCACCGTGGGGTCCGAAGCACTAGGGACGGTATTCAAGAGGTGACTCCCATTCATTTCATTGTTTTTTTGGGGATGAGTCGATCATGAGTGGGTGTATTATTCCCGTCCAATCCAGTTAGTGACTTGATTGATATCGGGAGTGAATCAATGTTCGAGTTTTCTCAACTGCGCTGCTTTACCACGGTGGCCACCGAGCTGAATTTTCGTCGCGCTGCCGAACGGCTCAACATGACTCAGCCACCGCTGAGCCGACAGATTCAGTTGCTGGAGCACAGCCTCGGCGTTGCACTGTTCACGCGCAGTACGCGCAGCGTGGCGTTGACCGCCGCCGGGCGAGCCTTTTTCATCGAAGCGCAGACGTTGCTGGAGCGCGCACAGCAGGCGGCACTTTCCGCCCGGCGCTTTGCGCAGGGTGATATTGGCTCGGTGACTATCAGTTTTGTCGGCAGCGCGGTGTACGAGTTTCTGCCCAGGGTGATCGCCGAGGCGCGGCTCAAGCAGCCGCAGGTGAAGATCTCCCTGACTGAAATGAACACTTACCAACAGCATGAGGCGCTCAGGGCGCGGCGCATCGATCTGGGCATCGCACGAGCGCCGCTGTTTCAGCCCGGTTACGAGAGTGCATGCCTGGTGCGCGAGCCCTTTGTGCTGGCGGTGCCAGGCAATCATCCTCTGGCAGTTGCTGATACGGTCGGCGTGGCAGATCTGGATGGCGTGCCGTTTCTGATGTATTCGCATTCGGCCTATCCGCCGTTCAACGAACTGCTGACCGGCATGTTTCGTTCGGCACGCGTTGCGCCGGAGTATGTCCAATGGCTTGGGTCATCGCTGACCATCCTGGCTCTGGTCAATGCCGGCATGGGGCTGGCGCTGGTGCCGCGTTGCGCGACCAATGTGGTGTTCAGGGATGTCGTGTTTCGTGACATTGATCTGGGGGAGGGCGTGCAGAGCGAACTGCATCTGGTCTGGCGCGCAGACAACGACAACCCGGCCTGCAGGATGCTGCTGGAGGCGATCCGCGCCGCCGTCAGGTCTGATGAAAAATAAGTCTGAAACGCCTTGCAGGTGGCTGGCATCAACTATCATCTGTTCAGTCGATAGTCATCATCAAGCAAGGCAAGTTCTGTTTTTCCGGCAAAGGAGGAGGATGGCGTCATAGCCACTTGCTCCAAAGGGAGACGACGCGATGAGAATGTTCAATCTGTTGACGCTTGCTGCCGTATTAAGCACCAGCATGGTCTTCACCACGCCAGCCAGCGCTGCCGTCTCGTCTGTCTCTGCAGCCTCTGAACAGGTCTGCCATTTCGCACCCGTCGCCGATAGTGCAGCCAGTCTTCAGCACACTCAATCAGTGGGGGTGATGTACAGCGAAAACACCGTTAGCAACCTGCAGTACCTGAACAACTACCACTCGGTAGCGCTCAGGAGCGGCCAGAACGGCGCTCTGGATTCGCGGATTCGCAATGCATTCATCAGCAGTTCAGACCCGAAATTGGCGACCGACTGGCTGATCGGTTCATTGAAGAAAGAATTCGCGTCGGTAACGGTTTACGACAATCTGGATGCACTGATGCGGGCGCGACCTGACGTGGTTGTGATGCTCGACACCTACAACCGTCTGGTGAGCAAACGTAACAGTCAGGTCGAAGCGCGTTTCATGGCGCGATTCTATGACACTGACCTGCAATACATCGGCAAGGCCGAGGGCGAAGTGGTCAGGGAAATGACTTCGGTCTGGGTGCAGGGCAAGGCCGCCCCGGAGATCGCCGCGCAGATCGATCAGCAACGTGACCTGCAAGTGAACGCCCTGAAACAGTTCGATGCGTCGCTCAAGGCACTGGTGATGCAGGCTGACCGGGCCCAGGTGGCGGCGAACTGAACGGTTACTGCTGAAAGACACACCCTGATCAGTGCTTCCTGGCTACAGGTGGATTGAAGACGTGTGATTGAACGAAAACGGTGTAAGAGCCGCTGATATACCCCAGCCCCGAGGGCAGGTCGAGCATGCGCTCGAACAGCATACTGCCGATTTATTTCAGTTAAACCGATGCACGGCTCGGTTTTACCGTAAAGAATTAATCACATCCGCCGAGAGCCTGACAAGCGAGCTGATTAATATCGGGCTTGCAGAATGAGCAGTAAGCCACGTGTGCTTTGACTGTGGTAACAGAGAAGCCTTGCGATGCTGAAAAAACTAGCGGGTGCCTTGCGCACCCTGATGTCTGTGCCTGCTGATAACCCCAGGCTGCTTGAGGCCCAATACGTCGCGTTGTCCCGACAACTGCCTTTGATGTACTTCGTGTTGCTGGTCAACACCTGGGCGCTGGCCTTCACCCACCGCGAAACTGCGCCTGTGTGGCTGACGCTGCTGGTGCCGGTGTTGCTCACGGTCATTTGCGGCATTCGTGCCCGCAAGTGGCTGCTCACGGTTAACCGTCCGCCGCCCGCTGCGGCAACCATTCTGGCGACCTTGCGCGGCACCAACAGCCTGGCTGGCGTCATAGCCGCCGGTTTTGCTGCGTGGTCACTGTCGCTTTACCCCTATGGCGGCCCCTATGCTCAGGCGCATGTGGCGTTTTTCATGGGTATTACGGTGATCGTCTGCATCTTCTGCATGATGCACCTGCGGCCTGCGGCGTTGACCACGGCGGTGGTGGTCAACACGGCGTTCGTTATTTTCTTCGCCTCGACGCACAACCTCATCTTTATCGCCACGGCGGTGAACATCGTTCTGGTGTCGATCGGCATGCTGATCATTCTCCATCACCAGTACCGCGACTTCACCAGCCTGGTGGACGTTCAGGTGCGCACCGAGCAACTGAGCAATGAAAATCTGTTGCTGGCCAATAAGGACAGCCTGACCGGCCTGCCAAACCGTCGGCAGTTCTTTCAGACCCTGGACGCCGCCATGAGCGAGGCGCTGGCACTGCGTAGCAAGCTGGCAGTGGGGGTGCTGGATCTGGACGGGTTCAAACCGGTCAATGACCTTTATGGCCACCGCACCGGCGACCGCCTGCTGATGCTGGTCGCCGAACGCCTGAACAGTGTGGCAAGCGACACGGTGCATGTGTCCCGACTGGGCGGCGACGAGTTTGCGCTGGTCATCAAGGGTGATATCAGCAACGAGGCGTTGCTTGCTCTGGGCAAACACCTGTGCGACCTGATGCACGAAAGTTTCGAGCTGTCCGACATGCCGATCCAGATCGGCGCGACGCTGGGCATGGCAACGTTTCCGGCCACCGCCGATAACGCGACTCAGCTGTTTGAATTTGCCGATTACGCGCTGTATCAAGGCAAGAATCATAACCCGGGAACCACCTGCCTGTTCTCTGCCAGCCACCGTGAGCAGTTGCACACCGATGGTGTGACCGAGCAGGCATTGCGCCGAGCCAATCTTGAGACCGAGTTTCATGTGATGTTTCAGCCGATCATTGAAAGCTGTACATGCGAAACGGTGGCTTTCGAGGCGCTGGCGCGTTGGAACAGCCCGGAACTGGGGGCGGTGTCTCCGGCGCATTTCATTCCGATTGCCGAGCGAATCGGCATGATCAACAAACTGACGGCGCCCTTGCTGACTCACGCGCTGCAGATGGCCTTATCGTGGCCGGCGCCCATCAGGCTGTCGTTCAACCTGTCGGCCCACGACTGCGCGACGTGGGAGAGCGTCAGCACGATTGTCGAAATCATCGAAAACAGTGGGTTCGATGCCTCGCGGCTTGATCTGGAAATCACCGAAACGGCCGTGATGCAGGATATCGCCCAGGTACAGCAAGCCATTGCGCAGTTCCGGCAACTGGGGTGTGGCATCTCGCTGGACGACTTTGGCACCGGTTTTTCAAGCCTGAGCCAGTTGCATGCGCTGGCGCTGACCAAGCTCAAGATTGACCGCAGCTTTGTAACCGGCGTGCATGACAACCCGGCCAGTTACAAGATCGTCAAATCGCTGGTTGCCTTGAGCCTGGATATGTCACTTGGCTGTGTGATCGAAGGCGTCGAGACCCAGGATGAGCTCAACGCACTGACCAGCCTCGGTTGCACGATGGTGCAGGGGTACTTCTACAGCCCGCCGATCAGTTTTGCCGAGACGCTGGCCTGGCTTGAAACGCCGGATCACGAGCGTGCGTTCGGTTATGCAGCCGCGTGCCGTATCTGACGGGGCGCGCACAGGCCATTCACCAGCGTGTACGTGGGGTAAGATGCATCATCTGATCCCCACGGAATCCTGTTCATGAGCAAACCCGGTCAAACCATTCTCGTTGCGCTGCGCAAGATGATCGCATCAGGCGAGCTGGCGGCTGGCGAGCGCTTGATGGAAGTGCCGACCGCCGAATTGTTCGGTGTGTCACGCATGCCGGTGCGCATGGCGTTTCGCACGCTGGAACAGGAAGGCCTGCTGGTGCCGTTCGGCGGGCGCGGTTTTCAGGTGCGCTCGATCAGCCCGCAGGAGATCGCCGGGGCGGTCGACGTGCGTGGCGTTCTGGAAGGGCTTGCGGCGCGGCAGATGGCCGAGCGCGGGTTGACGCAGGACGCGCGCGACGCGCTTGAGGCTTGCCTGGTACAGGGCGATGCCCTGTTCGACAAGGGCTATGTCACCGAAGATGACCTTGAGGTCTATCACGACATGAACATGCGTCTGCATCAGGTGATCGTGGCGGGCAGCGGTAATCGGGCGATTGCCGATGCACTGGCGCGCAACGACCACCTGCCGTTTGCGTCAGTCACGGCGCTGGCGGTGGATCGCCACAATCTGATTCGAGAGTATCGACGCTTCAACTTCGCGCACATGCAGCACCATGCGGTGGTGGATGCGTTGATCAACGGGCAGGGTGCCCGCGCCGAGGCACTCATGCGCGAGCACGCCAATGCGACCCTGCGTTACGCCGACATTTTCGGCGCTGGCGTGCACGAGCGCATGAAAGTCATTCAGCGCCCGGACTGATCAGAGATCGAGCACCAGCAAAGGGGTTTTAGAGCGCGAGCAGCAAGGTGTGAACTGATCGTTGAGCGCTTGCTCTTCCTCGGTCAGAAACAGGTCCCGATGGTCAGGCACGCCCTTCAAGACGCGGGTCAGGCATGTGCCGCATACCCCTTGCTCGCACGACAGGGGAATATCGATACCGTGGCTTTCCAGCACCTGAGCGACAGTCTTGTTGGCCGCAATGGCGATCACCTGGCCGGTACTGGCGATTTCTATCGAAAAACTGCCGTCGTTGCTGGTGTCCACCGGCTCGGCCGAAAAATACTCACGATGCAGATTGTCCTCGACCCAGCCGGCAGCCCGCGCGCTGTCGAGGATGTGTTGCATGAAACCACCTGGGCCGCACACATACAGGTGCGTCTGGGCGTCTGGATTGGCGAGTACTCTGGGGGCGTCCAGTGCGGTGTCAGGCTGCTCATCCAGATGCAGGGTGACCCGTTCTGCAAAAGGCGATTGTCTGAGCCGCTTGATGAAGGCACCGCGCTCGGCGGAACGAATGCAGTAATGCAGCTCGAAATCCGCACCTTCCAGCGTGAGCTGCTCGGCCATGCACAGGATCGGCG
Organism: Pseudomonas sp. CFBP2511; assembly: GCF_030209255.1. Lineage (NCBI taxonomy): Bacteria > Pseudomonadati > Pseudomonadota > Gammaproteobacteria > Pseudomonadales > Pseudomonadaceae > Pseudomonas > Pseudomonas sp. CFBP2511. The sequence goes on from NZ_JARVSI010000007.1 coordinate 185,803, forward strand.
TAATGCCGATGCCGCCGCCAAACAACAGTGTGCGACGACTGTTTTCCGCCAGTGGAAACAGATTGCGCGGTTCGCTGATGCGCAATTGTGCGCCGGGCTTTATCTGCTCATGCAACCCGCGCGATCCGCCACGTGATGCGGGGTCATTGAGTACGCCGATCAGGTAGCGATGGTGCTCGTTCGGCGCGTTGCACAGCGAGTATTGCCGAATCAGCCCGTCAGGCAGGTGCACGTCGATGTGTGCGCCAGCGGTGAAGGGCGGCAGTGGCTGCCCGTCCGGGCGCGCCAGCTCAAAACTGCAGATACCCAGTGCTTCGTCGTTACGCGATAAGACGGTCACGTCGATCATGATGTTTCCTCGGGCGACCTCGACAAGGGCCACTTCTGATTGTTTTCAAACGTTTCAGCGAGGCGAGGTTTATTTAACCGCCGCCACAGGGATCTGGTTAGCCGTGTCGGCTTGTTCAGCGGCGATCAGGCGCTCGAGAATCTTTCGTGACTGCACGCCGCCTGCGTCGATATTGAGTTTGAGCAGGTTGCGATGCGGGTGCTGAAGCAGGTTCAGCTGTTGGCGCTCGAGCATTTCCAGGTCTTCGCTGAAGATCTTGTGCTGGCCTTCGCGAATGGTGGCCGTCAGTTGTTCATCAGCCGGTTTGAAATTGCGCGCCATGCCCCAGAAGTACCAGATGGATGTGTCGGTTTCCGGGGTGATGAAATCGACCACGATGCTCGATGCCTTGAATTCATGAGGGGCGTGATAGCCGCCTTTGCCGGCATGGGCCACACCCACTTCGATCAATACATGGCTGGGCGGGGTAAAGCGGCAGATCTGCCAGCGATCCACCGGCACATCATCGGCCAGGTTGTTGCCGCGCAGGGCCATCTTCCAGAACGGCGGCGGCATGATGTTTTCCATGTGGCGCGCAGTAATGACTTCCTCGCCTTCGACGGTGGTTACTGGCGGCGCTTCGTCGATTTCCTTCTGGCCGATGCTCGACGCGTGCACGTAGGTTTCGTGGGTGAGGTCCATCAGGTTGTCGATCATCAGGCGATAGTCGCACTGGATGTGAAACAGGCCACCGCCGTAGGCCCATTCGTCGCTGACCGCCCACTCCAGGTGATGGATCAGCGCCGGGTCTGCTTTTTCCCGTTCGCCCGGCCAGACCCAGATAAAACCATAACGCTCGATCGCTGCGAAGGTCTTGTTGCAGGGGAAACCGCGAACACGCTGACCCGGCATGGAGGCCGTCTTGCCATCGCCGCCCATTACCAGCCCGTGGTAGCCGCACACCAGTTGGCCGTTTTCGACGTAACCCAACGAGAGCGGGGCACCGCGGTGCGGGCAGAAGTCCTCGACGGCGACGATCTGTTGGTTCTGGTCGCGATAGAACACCATCTTCTCGTTACAGATCTGCCGGCCAAGCGGCTTGTCGGCGACTTCATCCGCTGTACAGGCGACGTACCATACGTTTTTCGGGTGCATGAGGGTTCTCCACGGTTCGGTTATTGGTCTTATGGATCCACAGGCTTGTGCATTTTGCTTTCCTCGTGATTATTAATGCCATAGGAGCGCGATTTAGCCAATGATTAATTTAATTAACTAATATTTAATGGATCCATGGCGAGTTTTTCAGCGAGCTTGCTCGGCTGCCAGCGCTGCCCGCAACAGGGGCGCGAGCGCCTCGATCAGGGTCTGTACGGAGCGCAGTGCGCGACAGTCAGGGCGGGTCAGCAGCCACAGGTCGGTGCTGCAGCCTTGCAACGGCTCGCTCAGGTGCTCGACGCCGACGAGACCTCTGGCGGTGAAGTCGGTCAGTGCCGCCACGCCCAGTCCAGCCGCGACCAGCTGCGACACGGCCGACATGTTGCTGCAGCGATAACGCGGGATCACGGCGGGGAAAACCTGCTTGCGCCAGATCACCGAGGGGTGATCCGGCATCGAGTCGTCCGGGCTGATCCAGGGAGCCGAAGCGGGATTGTGCTCCAGCGCCTCGCGGAACTCGGGGCGACCGCAGATCACGTATTCGGCACGCCCCAGGCACCGCCCGATCAGGTGTTCTGGCGGCGTATTGGTGAGGCGCAGCGCAACATCGGCATCCCGACGGCTGAGGTTGGCGAAGGCATTGGAGGTGGCCAGCTCCAGGGTGAGGGCAGGGTACTGGGGCATGAATTCGGCGAGCGCCGGCAACAGCAGGCTGTGCAGCACGGCATCGGTACACGTCAGGCGAACCGTGCCGCTGATCACATGCTCACCTTGTTGCAGGGCAACCCGCGCTGCTGCGAGGGCCAGTTCGGCGTGTTCTGCCTGTTCGGCCATTGCCTGGGCGGTGTCGGTGGGGATGTAGCCACGCCGGTTCTTTTCGAACAGTGCTGCGCCAAGTGAAGCTTCAAGGCGGCGGATGGAGCGAAATACGGTGGAAATATCGACCTGCAGCAGTTCGGCAGCACGCGCCAGGGTTCTGCCGCGAACCAGTGCCAGCACCAGAGCAAGGTCGGCATGGTTGATCTCGTATTGCGTGGCTATATATTGCATCGCTGCATAGTTCCTTTGCCATAATGCCCATGTCTGTTGCGCCAATGACTATCCTAAACTGGATTTATCTGTGCCGGATAGCCAGGTCTGCGCTGCCCGGTTGTTCGATTTCACACAGGACTTCTCTATGCCGCGCCTCCCTTTGATCGGTGTCACTGCATGCCGCCAACAACTGGGCAAGTACTCGTCCCACACGGCGGGCGATAAATATGTCGAAGCCGCCGGGTTTGCCGGCATCCCCGTGATCCTGCCAGCGCTTGAAATGCCCACAGAGCCTGCGCATCTGCTGGCCTCGCTGGACGGTTTGTTGTTCACAGGGTCGCCATCCAATGTCGAGCCGCACCATTACCAAGGCGCTCCAAGCCTGGAAGGTACCGCCCATGATGTGTTTCGCGATCGAATGACGCTGCCGCTGCTCAGGGCCGCGATTGCTCAGGGCGTGCCGGTGTTGTGCATCTGCCGTGGTTTTCAGGAGTTGAATGTGGCATTGGGCGGCAGCCTGCATCAGCGGGTGCAGGATCTGCCGGGTTATCTGGACCACCGCGAGCCGCAAAGTGAGGTGTTGTCGGTGCAGTACGCGCCGCAGCATGCGGTAAGGGTGCAGGCTGGCGGGTTACTGGATTCGCTCGGTCTGGCGCCGGGGTTTGAGGTCAACAGCCTGCATAGTCAGGGGATCGACCGGCTGGCATTGGCTCTGCGCGCCGAAGCACTGGCGCCTGACGGTCTGGTCGAGGCGGTTTCGCTGCCCGGTGCGCCGGGGTTTGTGCTGGGTGTGCAGTGGCATCCGGAATGGGCGTTCAGGGACAATCCCGTGTCATTGAGCCTGTTCAGCGCGTTTCGCCAGGCCTGCCAGACCTATGCGCGCAGGCGCGGTGATGCGATCAGCGGCTGAGTGTTGCCGGCAAACGTGATTTAATATCCGGCTTTGCGGCCTTGGGTAATGGACAATTCATTGCGCCGGGACGCTGTCTCATTCACCGGATATTTCTTCGCATAAGGCCACTATGGATACGGGAGCACGACTCAAGCTGGTGCGTGAAAGCTACAAGCTGTCGCAACGCGAGCTCGCCAGACGCAGTGGTGTGACCAATGCCACGATTTCCCTGATTGAACAGAACCGTGTCAGCCCCTCGATCAGCTCGCTCAAGAAGTTGCTGGAAGGCATCCCCATGACGCTTGCAGATTTCTTCACCTTCGATCAGCCACCCGGGCAGGATCAATACGTGTTCCGTGCCGGTGACCAGCCTGATCTGGGGCGCAACGGCGTACGCCTGCTGCTGGTCGGTGCAACCCTGCCAAGCCGGCAGATGCGTTTTCTGCGCGAGCAGTACGCGCCAGGGGCGGACTCCGGCGAAGAGCCTATCGTCCACAGTGAAGGCGAGGAGTGCGGGCTGGTGACACGCGGCACTGTCGAGCTGACCATCAATGGCCAGGTCAATATTCTCGGCCCCGGCGACGGCTACTATTTCCCGACCACCTTGCCGCACAGGTTCCGCAACATCGGGCAGGATGAGGCAGAGATTATCAGTTCCAATACGCCAGCGAACTTCTGACTGACACACCTGAACGTCACTCAACTGACCAGCGCTGCCGGCGCATAGCCCTGTGGGTTCATGCATTGCCAGCGCCAGGCGTCGGCGAGCATCGAATCAAGGTCGAGCCTGGCGCTCCACTGCAACTCACGCAACGCCTTTGCCGGATCCGACCAGCACGCCGCGACGTCTCCGGGCCGGCGCGGTTCATAGATCAACGGCACGGCTTTGCCTGAGATGCGCTCAAAAGCACGAACCACTTCAAGCACCGAATAACCCTGCCCGGTCCCCAGGTTCCATACGGATGCGCCACGCTCGCTGTGTATTCTGTCCAGTGCTTTCAAGTGACCGTCAGCCAGGTCCATGACGTGAAGGTAATCACGCACACCCGTACCGTCCGGCGTCGGGTAATCATTGCCAAAAATGTGCAGGGCAGGGCGCAACCGGTTGGCAACCTGCAGCAGGAACGGCAGCAGATTGTTTGGCGTGTTGCAGGGCACCTCACCCAGTAAACCTGAAGGGTGTGCGCCGATGGGGTTGAAGTAGCGCAGCAACCCGATGGACCAGCGCGGATCCGAGTGGGCGACGCTTTTCATCACATGCTCGGCCATCAATTTGGAATGTCCGTAAGGATTGGTCGGGAGACCCAGAGGGCAATTTTCATCCAGCGGCATCCGCTCGCAATCGCCGTAGACGGTCGCTGACGAGCTGAACAACAGGTCGAACACGCCTGCCTCGGCCATCGCCTGACACAGGTTCACACTGCCGCTCACGTTAGTGTCGAAATAGCGCAGCGGCTCGCGAACGCTTTCGCCCACGGCTTTGAGGCCGGCGCAATGCACCACAGCCTCCACAGGGTATCGGGTGAATAACCGGTGCAACGTCGCTTTGCTGCGGACATCGCCGTGGATGAAATTCAAACGCCGCCCGCCGAGCCTTTCCACTCGGCCCAACGCGTCTCGCGAACTGTTGCACAAGTTGTCGAGCACGACTACATCCCGGCCACTTTCAAGCAACTGCAGCGCTATGTGAGCGCCAATATATCCCGCACCACCGGTCACCAGAATCATGATGTTCTCCCTGAATTTTCGCCGTCTCGGCAAGAGACAAGCTGATGGCTCGACGTCGCGGCCTTTATCAACCGGACGACAGAAGAGCCTTGCTTGCGAAAATCAGAACCAGATCACCGTGTGTGGAACATGCACTGCAGGTGCCAAAAAACATTCGCTCAAGACTAGGGGCGTAATCCTTCGGGCGAGTTCAACGTTTGACTCCCGACGGTGCATACCCTTTATCGGAATCACTGAACGAGATGTTTGGATTGACGCTCGAAAATCATGACCGTGCCAAGCGCTGCTCCCTGTAACCGGGAGCAGCCAGCGCTCATCCTCATCATGAATGCCGTCGAAGTTCAGCCCTCTAAAGAGCCCTTCAGTTTCATCCAGGACTTTTAACAGAAGGGAAACTTCATGAACGGTGTTCAGGCAATTAATTCCGAGACGTCACCCCTGGCCAGAGTCGAGCCTGCAATCAGGCCTCTGCTGCTGTGCCTGTCTCACCTGCGGTGGGGCTTTGTATATCAGCGCCCACAGCACATCATGTCGCGCATGGCGCAGGATTATCAGGTGGTGTTTCTTGAGGAGCCCGTTCGGTCGGACGCCTTCGGCATCTCGCTTGAACAGCGGCCCCAAGCGTGTGGCGTTACCGTACTGGTGCCACACCTGCCCTGGCAGATGCCGCCCGATGAGGTGACAGCGGCGCAGCGCAGGCTACTGAATGGTTTCATTGAGGCGCAGCAATTCGGTGAGTTGCTGCTGTGGTATTTCACCCCGATGAGCCTGGCGTTCACCGACCACCTCAATGCGCAGGTGACGATCTTTGATTGCATGGACGAACTGTCTGCGTTCAAAGGTGCGCCGCCAGAGCTTGTCGAGCAGGAACGCGCGCTGATGAAACGTGCAGATGTTGTCTTCACCGGTGGTTTCAGCCTTTGGGAGGCCAAGCGACTGCAGCATGCCAACGCGCACGCCATGCCCAGCAGTGTCGATATCGGGCATTTTGCCGCCGCTCGCAGCGTGCAGCCTGATCCGGCTGATCAACAGTACATTCCTTATCCGCGGCTCGGCTTTTTTGGCGTCATTGACGAGCGTTTTGATATCGACCTGATCCGGGAGCTGGCTGAGGCGCAGCCCGACTGGCAAATCGTGTTGATCGGCCCAGTGGTGAAGATTGACCCGGCATGCCTGCCGCACCTGCCCAATGTGCATTATCTGGGCAGCAAGTCCTATGACGACTTGCCGGCTTATCTGTCTGGCTGGGACGTTGCGCTGATGCCGTTTGCCCTGAATGAATCGACACGCTTCATCAGCCCGACCAAGACGCCGGAATACCTGGCCGGCGGCTGCCCAGTGGTGTCCACTCGGATTACCGATGTTGTCAGAACCTATGCCGAGTCCGGTGTCGTCGCGATTGCCGATGATGCAGAGGCGTTTGCACGGGCGATTCGCGAGGCACTGAAGCACAAAGGCGCTGTGGACTTTTTACGCAAGGCCGATGCTGTGCTCGCCGGCGAATCCTGGGACAACACCTGCGCGGCCATGAAAGCGCAAATCAGCCTGTTGGCCATCAGGGAGCAAATCGAATGCCTCGGATAACCCTTGAATCAGCCACGCTTGAACGTGCGCACTATGACTATCTGATTGTCGGCGCGGGTTTTGCGGGCAGTGTGCTGGCGGAAAGACTGGCGGCCGGATCGGACAAGCGCGTTCTGTTGATCGACCGACGTCCCCATATTGCAGGTAACGCTTACGATCATCTGGACGGCGCCGGTGTGCTGGTTCATCAGTATGGGCCGCATATCTTCCACACCAATGCCGCGCGTATTGTGGAATACCTTTCGCGATTTACCGAATGGCGCGACTACGAACACCGTGTGCTTGCCAGCGTAGACGGTCAATTGCTGCCTATCCCGATCAACCTCGATACGCTCAACAGCCTGTATGGGCTGCAGATGAACGAGCGGGAAGCCGAAGCGTTTCTTGCCAGCCGAGCCGAGCCCGTGGAAACGATACAAACTTCTGAAGACGTTGTGATCAATCAGGTCGGCCGCGAGCTGTACGAAAAATTCTTTCGAGGCTATACCCGCAAACAGTGGGGCCTGGACCCGTCGCAACTGGACAGGGCGGTCACCGCGCGGGTGCCGACCCGCACTAACTCGGACAGTCGTTATTTCACCGATACTTTTCAGAAAATGCCGCTGCATGGCTACACGCGTATGTTTGAACGGATGCTGGATCACCCGCTTATCGACATCGCGCTGGGGGTCGGTTTTGCCGATGTGCGTGAGGTGGCGCAGTATCGGCATCTGATCTATTGCGGGCCGATCGATGAATACTTCGATTATTGCTACGGGCGTCTTCCGTATCGGTCACTGCGGTTCGAGCACACGACTGTTGATCAGGCCCGGTTTCAATCCGTGGCAGTGGTCAACTACCCGGATGAGACCGTTCCTCATACGCGCATCACTGAGTACAAGCACCTCACGGGTCAACAGCATGCCCGCACCAGTCTCAGTCATGAATTTCCCAGTGCCGAGGGCGACCCTTATTACCCGATCCCCCGACCGGAAAACGCGGAGTTGTACAAGCGCTACAAGGCATTGGCTGATCAATCGGATGAGGTCACATTCGTTGGCCGCCTGGGCACTTACAAGTACTACAACATGGATCAGGTCGTCGGTCAGGCATTGGCGCTTTACCAGCGCCTGCGCCAAGGGTTGCCGGAGCGGATTCCCGAGGCAGTTGAACGGCCTGCGCGAGGTTGAGCATGAGAGGCCTGTTCGACAGTTTTTTCCTGGGCGGATTCGAGTGTGCCAGCCATCGTCGACAGGACGGTGTAAGGCTCGATCTGCTTCATTCAACCGGACATGACCGCTGGCCACAGGAAGACTTTGCCGCAATGGCTGCGTGCGGAATACGTACGGTGCGTGACGGCTTGCGCTGGCATTTGATTGAAACGCGCCCGAACCGTTACGACTGGAGCAGTTTTCTGCCCATGCTGCGAGCTGCGCAGCATCAGGGCACACAGGTGATCTGGGACTTGTGCCATTACGGATACCCCGATGACCTGGATATCTGGACGCCACAGTTCGTGGAGCGCTTTGCGCGCTTTGCCGCTGCGGCAGCCCAGGTCGTCAAGGACGAGGGGCAGAGCGTACCTTTCTATGCACCGATCAATGAGATTTCGTTCTGGAGCTGGGCTGGCGGAGAGGTCGCCTATTTCAATCCCGGCAGCCAGCAGCGTGGCATGGAGCTCAAGCAACAACTGGTTCGGGCCAGTATTGCGGCAATAGACGCGATACGTGCAATAGAGCCCAACGCGCGCTTTATTCAGGCCGAGCCGTTGATTCATGTGGTGTCGGCCACGAAGCGCAGCGCAGAAACAGCAGCTGCAGAATGTTATCGGCAGGCGCAGTTCGAAGCCTGGGATCTGTTGTCCGGACGGCAATGGCCAGGGCTGGGCGGTAGTCCCGAGTATCTGGATGTGCTGGGCGTCAACTTTTATCCGCACAACCAGTGGCAGCTCAACGGTCGAAAGCTCACGCAGAACGACCCGCAATACAGGCCCTTTCAAAGCATGTTGAGTGAGCTGCATGCGCGATATGCCAGGCCGCTGTTGATTTCCGAGACGGGTGCCGAAAATGATCAGCGTCTGCCCTGGTTCGATTACATCTGTGCCCAGGTCAGCAAGGCAGTCATGGCGGGCGTACCCGTACAAGGCATCTGCTGGTACCCCATCCTTGATTATCCCGGCTGGGATGACGCCCGTTATTGCCCGGCGGGCTTGCTGGGTTACGCGGATAACCAGGGCCAGCGCGCTGCCTTTCACCCTTTGCACAAGGCGCTGTGTGACCGCGCGAGTGAATTCGATACCCTCATTCGACAGAACGACGGAAATATGCCCATCTAAATGATGGATTCCGGGATGCTTGAACCTTCAAATGAATATAATCCACTTTTTGTCAGATACCCGAGAACCCTTGACAGGGTTGATCGGTCCTAGCCCTTAGAGCGTGCGGCTGTCGCAACTATTATTTGTGGAGTTTCTGAAGTGTCGGAAAACAAGACCCGTGTCGACAACGCGGCGACGGGAGATATCCAGCATCAGGGAAAGGATATCTTTTTCGCGGCGGTAGAAACGACACGGATGCCCATGATCGTCACCGACCCCAATCGTCCGGACAATCCGATCATTTTTTCCAACCGGGCTTTTCTGGAAATGACGGGGTATACGGCCGAAGAAATCCTTGGCACCAATTGCCGGTTTCTTCAGGGGCCGGACACTGATCCCGCTGTTGTGCAGTCCATTCGCGACGCTATTGCGCAACGTAACGATATTTCCGCCGAAATCATCAACTACCGCAAGGATGGCTCTTCGTTCTGGAATGCGTTGTTTATTTCTCCGGTCTATAACGACGCGGGTGATTTGATCTATTTTTTCGCTTCTCAGCTGGACATCAGTCGCCGCAAAGACGCTGAAGAAGCACTGCGTCAGGCGCAGAAGATGGAAGCGCTGGGGCAGCTCACCGGTGGCATTGCTCACGATTTCAACAACCTGTTGCAGGTGATGGGTGGTTACATTGATCTGATCGGCAGTGCCGCCGAAAAACCGGTCATTGACGTACAGCGCGTCCAGCGCAGTGTTTACCATGCAAAGTCTGCCGTCGAGCGCGCCAGCACGTTGACCAAGCAACTGCTGGCGTTTGCCCGCAAGCAAAAACTTCAGGGGCGCGTGCTCAACCTCAACGGTCTGGTTTCCATCGTTGAGCCTTTAATCGAGCGTACGTTTGGGCCGGAAGTGGCCATTGAAACCGACCTGGAACCGGCACTGAAGAACTGCCGTATCGACCCGACTCAGGCAGAAGTTGCCCTGCTGAACATCTTTATCAATGCCAGGGATGCATTGATTGGCAGAGAAAACCCCAAGGTATTCATCGAGACACGCAACCTGCTCGTTGATGAACTGGCCAACATGTCTTACGACGGCTTGTTACCCGGCCGCTACGTGAGCATCGCTGTGACCGACAATGGCATCGGCATGCCAGCGAGTATTCGCGACCGGGTGATGGACCCGTTTTTTACTACCAAGGAGGAGGGCAAGGGTTCCGGGCTTGGCCTGTCGATGGTCTACGGTTTTGCCAAGCAGTCGGGCGGCGCGGCGCGTATCTATACCGAAGAAGGCGTAGGCACCACATTGCGCCTGTATTTTCCTGTGGATGAAGCGGGGCTGACCAATACAGAGTCACCTCAGGCATCGGATAGACGCTTGGGCAGCAGCGAGCGGATTTTGATCGTCGAAGACCGGCCGGATGTGGCCGAGCTTGCAAAAATGGTCCTCGATGACTACGGCTATGTCTCGGAGATCGTGTTGAATGCTCGCGAAGCCCTGAAGAAGTTTGAATCCGGCAATATGTATGACTTGCTGTTCACCGATCTGATCATGCCGGGCGGCATGAACGGTGTGATGCTCGCGCGCGAAGTCAGGCGCAGGTATCCCAAGGTCAAGGTGCTGTTGACCACCGGCTATGCGGAAAGCTCGATCGAGCGGACGGATATCGGCGGTTCAGAGTTTGATGTGGTATCCAAGCCCTGCATGCCCCATGACCTGGCCAGAAAAGTTCGACAGGTGCTGGATGGCCCCAACGGCATTGCCTGACGGTAGGCACACTCCACTCAATACGTTTACAGTTCAGGAGTTGTCGCTGTCTGTTATTGCCTTAAGCATTAACAGACATCAGACAACTTTGATTGCACATTAAAAAGTTTTGAGATCAGACGCGAGTTGTAACGCGCTTGGAGCGCGGACGTAACGTTCCGTTCCATGGGTGTGCAGTCGTTTGAATACCTTTTGTCCGCCTTTTTTGATGCCTGAAAAAAAGTGGATAAAAGTTTTAAACTTCTTGAGTGTCGCTTGGGTCATTGATTTGTACGCCAAACAATTTAGCGTCAACTGCCAATGATCAAAGGACTATTATTATGATTAGAGACGACCGTATCGCCCCCGGTGCTCCCGTGTATCAAGAAACTCATGCGACGGCACCGCTGCTTAAACGAATCTCCTGGAGTGCGATTCTGGCCGGTGCTGTACTGGCCATGGTTGTTTCGCTTTTGCTTAACCTTTTAGGCACTGCCATTGGCAGCGCCAGCATTGATCCGATGCAAGAAGCCAATCCGTTGTCCGGTATTGGTACAGGCGCTGGTATCTGGGTGGTTGTCAGCTCGGTGATTTCGCTGTTCGTTGGCGGTTGGGCTGCAGGTCGTCTGGCTCAACGCGAAGGTGCATTCCATGGCCTGCTGGTCTGGGCGACGGTATCGCTCATCACTGTGTACCTGGTCTCCAGCGCAGTCACCGGTGTGGTGCGCGGCGGTCTTAATCTGGCAGGCAGCGGCATGTCGGCGCTGGGCAGCGGCATCGCTCAGGTTGCTCCGGCAGTGGGCAGCAAGATCCAGGACCAACTGCGTGCACAGGGCATCGACTTCAACCTGGACGATATTCAGGGTGAAATCGAAACCGCCATGCGTCAGACCGGTAAAGCCGAGTTGAACCCGGACAACGTCAAGCAGGAAGCCCAGGCTACCCAGCAGGACGCACAAAACACGGCTAAACAAAGCGCACAGAACCCTCAGCAAGCCGACGAGCAGTTGGGCGGCCTGATGGATCGCATCAAAGCCAAAGGCGACCAGGCTTGGGACGCTGCTGACCGTCAGGCGCTGGTTAACCTGATCAAGGCACGCGGCAACAAGACTGATGCTGAAGCCAATCAGATCGTTGATCAGGCTCAAGCCAGCTATCGTCAGGCTTATGCCAAGTATCAGGAACTGAAAGCTCAGGCTGAACAAAAAGCACGTGAAGCGGCTGAAGTCACTGCCAAGCGTGTTTCGCAAGGTGCGTGGATTCTGCTGATTACTCTGGTGATTTCGGGTCTGGTAGCGGCCGGTGCAGGTGTACTGGGTCGTCGTACTCAGCCGCCAGCCAAGGTTGTTGCTGCGATCTGATGCTCTGATGCAATGCAGTGAGACTTGAGCTGAATATAAAAAACGGGGAGTGTCTATCGCTCCCCGTTTTTATTTCACGATGTACAGGGCTGATGCAGCAAGCGTTGAGTGGCAATAAAGTGTCAAGCGCGCCATACGATCTCATCGTGCAGTAGAGGAGGTCTATGGCGCACATTGAATGCCGATGCAGTGGACAGTTCTGATTAAAGTTTCAATCCTGCAGACCCTTAATCTTCCACCACCTGCTCGTCCTGCTGTACCGGCCGCTCAACAGGGGAGCGTTCAAAAAGCAAGCTACTTGGAATATCGCTGATCTCGACGGTAGCCCCTGAGTCATCGATATGGCTAACGGTGATTCGCTTCCCTGATAACACGTCATCTGCCGACGCACCTGGCTGCAAGGGGGCGTCTTTCATGCCATGTATGCCTGTTGGCGTTGTGTCCACGAGCGTGTTGGAAACGGAGTTAACGCTAAATCGTGCGATTCTCACAATCACGCCATTGACGAATGGATCATCAGTTGGCCAGTTTTCAAAGCCCGGTGAAGGCTTGCGCAATTCCAGAGTAAGGTAACTGCCATCGCTACGAAACAGGCGTAAACCTCTGACAACTGTGGCATTGGCTTTTCTAAACAAGGGTGCAATTTCATAGGTGCCATTTTTTATCACTTCAGGGAATTGCTCATCAGTGAGCCAGCCTGCGTAGTACAGATAAGGAATGGGGTAAAGGCGTGAGCCTCCGCCATTAAGGGTATCCGATGGATCGCCCGCGGCGGTGACTGCGCACCCGCTGCCACCGATTTGCACCACTTCTCGATTGTCATACGGGCAGCGTTCCAGCGATTTTGCGTGCGGGCCGCCGAGACTATGGCCAAATTCGTGTTGCCACATCCACGGCTTGTGTCCCGTATTATTTCCCATGGCCCACCAGCCCGGTACCGCAGCAAGGCCAACCCAGGAGCACGAAGTAGAGGGAATCTCGAAGGCGACATAATCGTAGTTATTACTGTCGAATCCTTTAGCCCGTGCGAGGTCTATCGCTTTGTTCCTCAGTTCAGTTGACGGGCAATCCGAAGGTCTTGGACCCAGGTCAAGACCGGTCACTGCATCGCCTGTAAAATGCAGGTTGTTATCAGAGGCGCGGTGAACCGCGTTGATGAATGAATAGTTATCATTTGGACTTCCAAAAAAACCTCGCTGAACCTCGACGAAGTCGGTTTCGGGTCTGTCACTGTATTGGGTATGCAGCAGGAGAACTTTTCTGTCGCCTACGACGGGGCGTCTGGGGATTTTAGGTATCGCCAGTTCAAAGTTCCACGTCACCGCATTCGACCGTGATTCCGGCACCATCTGAACAGTATTGCCTGAAAAGCCCAGAACCTCATTATCAACCACAAGGTCGTTGCGATACTTATTGGCCAGGGTAAAACCTTCTGCGGGCGGAACAAAGTTCCTGCTGTAGCTCCAGGAGCGTTGCGAAGTGTACCCAGTGCCTTGACAATTGATTATTTTACTGTCTGGCCCTAAGCACTTTTCTGCATCCCTATCAAGCAGCGCGCGATTGGTCAATTTATCATATCCCGGTGCGATCATGGACATTCGCCAATCTTGTCCGGCCACACTCTTGCAGGGAGAAAACTCGACATTGACTTCATCAGCAGACAACGCGAGGCAAGTTTCCTGCCCTTTTTCAACGTTCCTGATGTACCCATAGCGCTTGGCGATACCCCAGCTCGCCGAGCGTTGCTCTTTGCTGCCAAATATCAACTGCTCGCTGGCATTGATTTGCAGGTAGTTAGCCTTTCCCAGATCACTGATATATTTGTTCGACAGCACGCTGGGTGCGTTACCGTCCCTGTTCCATAGTCGTTTGGTCTGATAGTCGCTGCCGTCAACGCTGTCACACGTTGCCATTTTCACACTGTTTGAGTTCGCAGCAAACAAACACATTTCTGGCACTGAGCTGGCCAGCAATTTGTTTTTTATATACAGCCTTGTCCCCTCTGGCGTAAACGTCCATTGCTGGCTGTCCCTGCCCAGGCACTTTTGCAGTACCACGCTGGTCATGTCACCCGCCACCGTTAAACAGGTGTCGAGGCCACTCACTGTGCTGATGATCTCTTCGTAAAGAGGTTGAGTGATTGTCCATTTCGACAAAGCCGCCTCTGCCTTGCCAAACACCAACTGCTCGCTTCCGTTGCTGAGCAGATAGTTATCAAACCCTAAATCCTTGATGTATTGATTTGATAACAAGCTGGGATTGTCACCGTCCCTGCTCCAGAGTCGCAAGGATTCATAGTCGTTGCTGTTGGCGCTGGCGCAGGTTTTCATGCTGACGCTACTTGGGTTCGACGCCGACAAACACATTGGTTGTGCCGATCCGCCTAGCGCCTTGTTTTTTATATACGACATGGATCCTTCTGACACAAAGATCCATTGTTGATGATCAGTGTTAACGCATTTCAGCAGTGACACAGCATTTGACTCACTGTCCAGCGTTAAACAGACCTGCTCACCTGACGCAGTGCTGATAATCTTCTCATAAGGGTTCATCTCTGCAGAGAAGGCGTTTGAATGAAAGAAACCGAGGAAAAACACGTACGTGAAAGCCGGCATTGTTTTCATAACTCTCCCTGTTGCGTGGTGTTGGCGCATCCCTTGCGCCGTCTGTAGTTTGTGTGCTCTAAAACTATTCCTGAAAAAAAGTTCGCGGTTAACACAGGATTGGCCAACCGGTCAGGTCATGCTTGGGCATGACCTGCGCCAGGTTGGCTTATCTGTGAGATTAGTAGACCTGCGAAGCGATTTAGTTTTGCCCGATTACTGGTCGCATCCGAAATGTCGGACGCGTCTTCGGCCACTGTGGATCTGCGCCAGGTCAGGTGCTCACAGGTGACTTTTTTGCCAAGCTTTTCTCATGTGCAGTCGCCATATCCAGCGGTTGCGCCAATTGCCGCCAGCCATAAAAAGCCAGCGCAACAAGCAGGGCGCTCAGCCAGACAATCACGCCGGCCCAGAACGTATGCGACATGAAGTGCCAGCCCTGAACCACTCGTGTCGTTCCGTAGACAGCCCCTAATACCGTTGATGCATAAAGAATCGCTTTTGCATGTCGCCAACGATAACGACGCGCAACAAAGTACAGCGCCACCATGGTAAACCCACCTGAAGCATGACCTCCGGGCCAGCATCGACCTGCGCCTGCCTCATGGAACAGGCTGAAGTTTTCGAACCACTCCTTTTTCTCCATTGTGCCGCCATACAGTGTGGTTTCCACCGGACAGTAGATGCTCGTATGGCTTTTGAAAAAGTGGATCATGCCGGTGATCACAGCGAAGGACACCACGATAAACAAAAGGTCGCGGCGATGGCCGGCGGTGAAGCGCAGCAGGGGAGCTACCCGAACCGTTTCAAGCAGACCGATCATTCGGTCGTTGCGCCCGGGTTTCAGTAATGGCCAGATGAAGGACAACACCAGTCCGATCACTGCGGCTTCTCCGGTCCAGTCCGGAATGATTCGCGGCCATCGGTGGGTCAGGTTTTCAAACAGGCGATCGTGCTCAAACGGAAATACCTGGAGCGGGTAATAAAGCCAGTTGCTGATGGCTACGTCGAGCGAGGTAAGGTCGAAAACGACAAAGGTCAACAGCGCTATTGCAATCGGCAAGCCAAAGTTCCACGCATAAAATCCTGATTTTTCGCTGTGCACTCTTTTTATTCCATCGTCGTTTGCGTTGTGAGTTCAGTTCGCGGTGTTAAAGCCGTTTGCGAGACTGAATATACGTAGCAGCCTGGTCGATTTCTAGCGGGACAATCATGAAAACCATTTCATTCAGGTTGGGCATTTTTTTCACGTCTTGTTGACCAGGCAACAACGTTCCGCTGATCAACCTTGTCGCCGACAAAAGACAGCGCCGCCAAACTCACCGCTGCGCATCGTGGACAGCGTCAAGGTCGGCGAGCGGATCTACTATTGCGTCAATCAGGCTCCCGTGGCCACGAGCAACTGATAACTCGCTATACGACCTGGCTGCTAACCTGCGGCTTGTAAGGCATCCATTGTTTCTGCGGGATCGGGAGGTCGCAGGACTCACCACGCCCGATAGGGAAGTAGTGGAAGCCGTGTTTTGCCAGCCGTTCGGTGTCATACAGATTACGCCCATCGAAAATCACCGGCGCGCCCAGGCGCTGCTGGATCAGCTCGAAGTCTGGCGCCTTGAATTGCTGCCATTCGGTGCAGATGATCAGTGCATCGGCGTCGTTGAGCGTCGATTCTGGTGTGCCCATCAGAACCAGGTCCTTGCGATGACCGTAGATGCGCTGGGTTTCCTGCATGGCTTCGGGGTCAAATGCCCGAATGGTCGCGCCAGCGTCCCAGAGTGCTTCCATGAGCACCCGGCTTGGCGCATCGCGCATATCGTCGGTGTTGGGTTTGAACGCCAGCCCCCACAACGCAAAAGTCTTGCCCCGCAGGTCGCCTTGGTAGAACGCGTTGACCCTTTCAAACAGTTTGTTCTTTTGCCGCTCGTTGATCGCCTCGACCACCGACAGCAGATCATTCGAGCAGTTGGCCTCTTTGGCGCTGTGGATCAACGCGCGGATGTCCTTGCCAAAGCACGAACCGCCATAACCGCAACCGGGATAAATGAAGTCGTAACCGATGCGTGAGTCGGCCCCGATGCCCAAACGCACAGACTCGACGTCCGCGCCGAGGTGCTCGGCCAGTTCGGCGATCTGGTTGATGAAGCTGATCTTGGTCGCCAGCATGCAGTTTGCAGCGTACTTGGTCAGTTCGGCGCTGCGCAGGTCCATGAACATGATCCGGTCATGGTTGCGGTTGAAGGGTGCATACAGCTCGCGCATGACTTTGCGCACCGCTTCATTGTCACAGCCGATGACGATGCGGTCCGGGCGTCGGCAATCGTTGACGGCCGACCCTTCCTTGAGAAACTCCGGGTTGGACACCACATCGAACTGCAACAGCCGGCCAGCCTGACGCAGCGCCTTGTCGATATGCCCCCGCAAGGCGTCACCACTGCCGACCGGCACGGTGGACTTCTCGACGATGATCAGCGGCTCACAGCGATGTCGAGCGATGGCTTCACCCACCGCAAAAAAGCCGCTCAGATCAGCCGATCCGTCCTCTCTGGAGGGTGTCCCTACGGCAATGAACAGCACATCGGCATACTCTACCGCCAGTTGCTCGTCAGTGGTGAAGAGCAAGCGTTTGTGATCGAGGTTTTCACGCACCAGGTTGGCCAGCCCCGGTTCGTAAATATGCACCTGACCCAGGCGCAGCTGGTCGATTTTGGCTCGATCAATGTCCATGCAGACAACGTCGTGGCCGACTTCGGCAAGTACGGTTGCTTGTACCAGGCCTACGTATCCGCTACCGAAAACGCTGATTTTCATGGGAAAAATCCTGAAGTGGTGGGTTGTGGATGCGTCGCAGGTTGATGGTCAAGACACCTGCCACGATCAGCGTGACACCCACAGTTTTCGATACCATGAACGTCTCATGGAAAAGTTGCGCGGGTGAGGGCAGGCGGGTCATGTTCCAGCCCATGCCCCGTTGCGCCGAGCTGACCAGCCCAACGCTGGCCATGGCGCATATCGTCGCGCAGCGGCGGGTCATGCCTGCTGTCCCAACAGGAGCAAACCAACAAGAATAAGCGTGACGCCCAGCCAGTGGTGGGTGTCGACCGGCTCTTTGAAAACATTGTGACCCAGCAACCAGGCTGACATGGCGTGTGTTACGTCGAGGGTTATGTGTCAGGCTGCAGCGGTGGGTGCGTAGGTGAGGGGATTAAAATATCGGGCTTTCAGGGCGTTTGAATATAACTCAACTAAATGTCTCTTTAGTTGAGTTATAGCAGGGTAGCTATATATAGAGGGCAGGGGATATGCTTCTGTCAATCCTAATGTTACTGATTAACCAAGGGAGCGGTCATCATGCGACTTTCGCTTGGCCGGATCGATATTCTGTTCGCCAACGCCGGCCTCGTGATTTCCAGCCGCTCGGATCAATTACCGAGGAATCCTTTATCGTACCTTTGGTGTCAACGTGAAAGGTACTCTGTTTACTGTACCAAAGGCGCTGCCGCTGATGCGCAGTGGTGGCTCTGTGGCTCGACAACCGCGGCAATGGGTACTCATGCATCCAGCATCTACAGCGTCACGAAGGCAGCGCTGCGTAACTTCGCCAGAAGCTGGGCCCTTGACCTGAAAGGCACCGGCATTCGCGTCAACGTACGTTCACCCGAACCCGTCTCGACGCCAGGCCTGGACCTTGCGTTTGCAGGTACAGGCCCGCGTGATGCAGTCATCAATGCGATGGTCGGGCAACTGCCGTCAGGGCGCATGGGGCGTTCAGAGAAAGTCGCCGCAGCAGTATTATTTCTGACGTCAGATGAGAGCAGTTTCATGACAGGCAGTGAAAGGTTCGTGGATGGTGGTTTCGCTCAGGTGTAAGTCAAGAACGGTGTCGTAGGTGATGTGATGTACCAGTTGAAATTCGTCTGGGGTGCGCTCTGAATTGGTAACACCTTGTTACGCATAATGTGTGGACGTTATGGTACTTGCGGCCAACGGCCAGAATCGATCGCCGGGATCATTGCGAAGCCCCGGTGTTCGATTTAGCCATAACGTCAATTATGCGTATCGGTACCATTGTGCTTCTCCTGGTGCGACAGCCGGCGCTTTTTTTGGTACCAAACTACTTTTTCTATCGAGACGATTTGGTACCATTAACTCGCCCAGGATCTTCACCTGGTTAACTGGAGTGGTACCAAAATGCTCATCAAAATCACTGATGCTGATTCTGACTTCGTTGAAAAGCTCAAATCACTTACCAGCAAGAATACCGGCGCTAAGGCCTATGCTCATGCCGCTGAGTGTTATGGCATGTACGTCACCGCTAATGCTTTGGCTGTTCTTGAGATTGATCAACTCAAGGATGAAGTATCACGCCTTAGAGCTGTTATCGAAGGTGCTCGATCTGCTGCCGCGCTTCTGCTTGAGAAAACCGGCCAGCTAGATCTGCTTGATTGATTTGGTACCACTGATTTTTCCGATCGGCGTCTCGAGGTCGTTGCCCAGGAGCGGATTTGGTACCGTTCCTTTGCTTCACCATCCCATCACTGATTACTCTGCTTTACCGCAACGGACCCATAACTCACAGCCCCTCGGTGGTCAGGTCCCGGAGGCTCGTACTTGCAGCACTCCCTCAGGCGCGTCTGATTCCAGATCCACCGCAAGCCTGGCATTCGTCGTCTTCGCCACCGCAATGCACGCAGATCCCGCTCAAGCTCATCAGCTCCTGCCCGAACCTGCGCAGAACATTATCTTGCGGCGACTCCCAAAGCTCCTCTGAGAGCGTTTCTCCGATTGCGTACATTCGTACCGATTTTGCGTCTGCCATGCTGTGTGCCCTTTTGCGATTTTGGAGCGGCGAGGGTGGGGGTGCTGTTACACCCCCACTTTCATGCGGTTCTCCGCAATTCTTCACATCACTTGCACTCGATTATCACGTCTCCGCTCTCTGTGAGCCTTGCGCAAGGTACTGATATTTCTAGGATTTTATGCACCAATTCGCTATCTCGTAGCGGCTGCTTACCCTGCTTTATCAGTAACTTATTGAATTCTATAGCTTTTTGACGAATAGCCTCCTGTTCGGCTGTCGTCAGTCTTACGTTTGTGGCCATGCCTTCACCGTTCATCAAATTTCCTCCAGATAATACATGTGTGCACGTTGACATGTATTGACGTGTGCAGTTCCACATGTGTACATTCGCGTCATATGTTACTTGTGTGCATGTGTAAGGACGTTCTGCATGATGATCGACTGGCTTTCAGTTTCACAGGAGCACGACCACGACTTGCCTGTCGTCTGCGACGTCTTCACTCTCACCATTGACGCCAACACCAATGAGGTCCTCAGCACCCGTCAACCTCGTTTTAAGCACGAGGCAAGTCATTCCACCTCAGTCACTATTCATGTGCAGGGTCGAAAAGTCCGTGTTGAGGGCAATCCAAGCAGAGTAGGGCGTCTTGACAATCTTTTCGGTTTCACATCCATCGACCAATGTATTGCCGTCTATAACGCACTTTTGCGTGAGTACGGGCTTCCTCCTTTCACCCGTTGCACTCGCGTTGAGTTGCGTCAGGGCGTCTCAGGCGCTAAGTCTGGCGATCTCGTTGCCGACGGAACAAAGATTGAACGTATTGACCTGACAACTAACTTTGCTCTTGGTAGTGGCAATGTTCTCGCTTACTTGCGTGGTGTTTCTAGCCAGCGTATAGGCCATTCCATTGGTTTTCTTTATCCAAATGGCAGGACAGTATCTTGGACTCCAAAGGGTAATGGTCAGGGCGGTCGTCTCCAGTATCGAAAGGCCTATGACAAGACATTTGAACTTGATCAGAATTTAATTCCGAAAACTAAACGCCTATATGGTGACTCCTCTCCAGAGTATGCCTATGTATTACAAGTCCGTGATTATTGCTCTGAACAAGGCGTAGTTCGATTAGAGCAGGAACTTAAAAGTGAATATCTCCAGCGTGAGCGCCTCTGTTATTGGGGCATGTTTGATGAAGGCCGTTTTGGTCAACTCCATCGAGAGTTTTTAAGAATAGACGAAAAGTTAAAGGTGACTGCAATGGACATAGCCAGTATCAGCCAGCAGCTTATTGCTGAGAACGTTGTCGATTCCCTTCGTTCTGCCCGAACAACTGCAAGCTATGCACTTGAGTGGATGCATGGTGCTCAATTTGACTTCAAGAAGCGCCAAGTTAATGAGCATGCTGCAAAGCTTAATCGTATTGGCATTAACATACGTAATGCATGTGATACCAGTCGATTTGCCCCCGTTTTTGTTCGTCAGTGTCGCGAGGTTGAAAAGTCGTCCCTGTCTGTTCCGCATTGGTATAAGCGCGCCAACCATTTGCAGGTTGCAGCATGAAGACTGTAAGCCTTCAAGGCATTCAGCTTTCACCTGGGCAACGTCGCATGTTCGATCATCAGCGTCACGTTCGTGAGTTTATGAACCCTGTCCTCGCCCAGCAAGTTACTGAAACACTCGCTGTTATCGAAGTTAGGAAAGAACAGGGCGTTAAACCTGAGAAAATCTGGTTTTTAGAGCGCCAAGAAAAAGGCACTTACTCAATGGCTGAATGGATGGGTTATTAATGCGTTTTTCTCTCTCTTTTAATGCGCCACTGGCTCTATTCTTTGTGATACTTATTGTTGTCATCTGCATTTATCTGATGGTGGATAAATAATGGACAAGTCTCAATACCAGATTCTTCGTTATTCAGTCGAGGCTGAGATTGCTAATTTTAACTCTGGCAACATTGATGATAGTGCTTTCGCTAGCTCGCTTATGCGTCTGTTTCTACAGGCTGCATCAGCTGAGCAGGTCAAGTCTCAAATAGCCAAGCGCCAGTTTCTCACGTTTCGCCGTTTACCAAATCTAATTCCGCCCAGCTGGGCATATCGCAATCCGAGCCTAAGTTCTCGGCTGCCTACACTGTAAGGGGCTCTACCATGTCCATGACACTACTTATCGAAGTAACCGGCATTCAGCGTTCTGGCGTTGCTGCCAAGTCTCAAAAGCCTTATACGATGTTTCAGGCATTCGTTCATTTGCCTCACATTCCGTATCCACAGAAGACTGACTTCTATGCCTCCACACCGGCCGAAGTTCCTCAGCCCGGTACTTACGAGTGCGATGTCATTGCCGATGTTCGTGATGGCCGTCTTGAGTTCACCTGTGATCCTCGTCAAGGTCGTCGTAAGAATATTCCGCCTCTTTCAGCCGCAATGAATAAGGCGGGTTAATAAGTGCCGACTCAGTCAGTTTTAGTATGCAGTCGTTTTTCCACTTCGTCAGAAGGCGTGACTTCGTGCGACTCTCAGACTTGGTCGGAAACTTATGTTGTAACACCTGAACAGCAAGCTCAACTTGATTTGCTTATTAACGGTGGCTTTGACACTGACGTATTCCTCCAGTTTTTCTGGGGAACCATAATGCTGTTTATCGTCGGCTTTTCTGCTGGCTTAATCATTTCTATAGTGCGAAAAATTCGCCGGAGTTAACACAATGAAACAAGCAATTGCCAAGTTCCGTTCCGTTCCATCTTTCCGTCGCGCCGTTGTTGGCATCACTGGCGCAGTCACAGCATTTATCGGCTCTGCTGCTTTCGCAGACGTTGCTGCTGATGCCAATGCTGCACTGGCTACCGCTCAGACTGGCGGTGAGAGCGTTGGTGGCACTGTTGTCGGTGTTGTCTGCGCCCTGGCCGTTGTCGGTGTCATCATCGCTCTCGTCCGTAAGGTTTAATCAGCCTTGATCTGGTCTGCGCTGGTCGGTGTTCTTATGGCCAGCGCACTGGTTTCAGGTATCCGGTGCGCTGAATATCTTTGACTTCCGCCCCGTTTACTTTCTGTTTGCGGGGCTTTTTTATGTTCATACATTATAAATTTATTAGAATTCCTTTTTATCGTCTATTTGTTTTTTCACTACTATTTTTGTTTTCTTTACCTTCTTATTCCTTTACTTGGGGCGATAATAACACCCAGCGCCCAACTCCATCTCAAGCTTGTATTGCGTTGGCTTCCACTTCATATTTAGGAGCTAATAATACATTCACTATACAGTCTATTGGTGTTACCACCTCTTCTGACGGTTCCTCTGCCTCTGGTTCATGTTCTGTCACTGTTTTGGTTGGTGATGGAACGCAAACTCGTCCATTTATATTTAATTTTATTCGATATGGTAGCTCCTGCGAATCAGGAACATATAACTCTGTTACAGGTATATGTGATGTTTCACCTGCTCAGAAGTGTATAGATGCAAAGGGTGCTGTTAGTTCTTCTTACTCTTGGACTCAATCTGGAGATACTCCTCAAGCACCTGATATAGGTGGTTGTTCTACAAGTATTTCTGGTGTTGCAATCTGTCGCGCCTCTGGCTCTGGTGCAGGTTTTACCTGCACTGCTGATGTAACTATTACAGGTGATCTCTATGAAGCCCCGGCTCCTAATCCATCCCCCGATACCGGCACTGGCTCTGGCGGTGATACTGGCACTACTCCTACGCCTGGCACTGGATCTGGATCAGATTCGGGCACTGGCACGGGTACTGGTTCCGGCTCTGGTACCGGCTCAGGCGGTGGTACAGGTACTGGTAACGGCTCTGGCTCTGGTTCGGGTTCCGGCTCTGGTACTGGCTCAGGCTCAGGCTCTGGCAGCGGTTCTGGTTCAGGTTCAGGTAGTGGTTCTGGTTCTGGCACTGTTTCAGGCTCTGGTAGTGGTACCGGTTCTGGATCAGGTAGCGGTTCTGGGTCTGGTTCTGGTTCTGGTAGCGGCTCTGGCACTGGCGGCGGTGGTAATGGAACTTGTACTTCCGACTGTGGTGAAGGTGATGGCCCCTCGACAACCAAGCTTAAAGCCCCCGAACAAGGCTCTTTAGATGGTGAGGATGAAAAATGGCAGAAGAAAATCGACGATTCTAAAGATGAGATCAAGGACGGTTTAGACAAGCTCAAAAGTGTATTTTCGCCTATTGGTGATCTTTCTCTTGGTGGTGGTGGAAGTCTTTACTGCCCACCTTCGGTTACTGTTCTCGGCAAAAGTATAAGTTTCTGTCTTGACAAATACTCTGGCTCTCTTGACTGGATAGCCCAAGCAGTTCTATTTATGTGTGCTGTTATCGCCCTATTTATTGTCTTTGCATAGGTGATTTATGGATCTTTCGTGGTTGGCTTCATGGCTTGATAGTGCTAATACCTTCTTCCAGTACATCTGGGACTTCATGGCCAGTGGTATTTATCAGTTCTTTAAGGATGCTCTCGTTATCATAACGAAAGCGCTTATCTATTCTTACTTGCAATTCAAAGTCATCATGCTTGACATTGCTTATACTGTCGTTAAAGAGATATCAGAAGAGAGCGGGGTGGTTGCACTTGTAAAATCTGCATGGGGAAGTATCCCCGGTGATATTCAATCTACCCTTGCATTCTTCAAGATACCTCAAGGTTTAACCATGATCTTTTCCGCTATCCCAGCTCGCTGGGCAATGAAGTTTATTCCCGGAGCCAATTAACATGGCTATCAAAATTCATCACGGCCCTAATGGCTCATACAAAACTTCCGGTGCTGTTTGGGATGACGCCGTTCCTGCTGCCAAGGCCGGTCGAATGATCGTCACTAATATCCGAGGTATGTCTAGTGAAAAGTTCCACAGCTTGTTTCCTGATCTTCCTGATACTTTTGATCTTTTATACATCGATCACGAGTCCCAAGAAGGCATGGAACGCATTAGAACTTGGTTCCATTGGGTGCCTCGAAACGCCTTTATGATCTTCGATGAGGCACAAACCCTGTTCCCTCAAAAGTGGACAGATAAGGTTCTCGACCGCTTTGATTTCCCCGGTGGCATGGATGCTGCCAAGGCTGCTGATCGGCCTATGAACTTTCTCGATGCCTGGACACGCCATCGCCACTGGAACTGGGACATCATTCTAACTACTCCAAATATCAAGTATGTTCACACCGATATTCGTCAGACCTCTGAGGCCGCCTATCAGCACTCCAACCTGATGTTGCTTGGTAAGTGGCTTAAGTTCCTTGTCGCCAAAGACTACAAGGAGGCCATGCATTCAGCTCAAGAGAATAGGGCGCCTACAGATGGATCAAACATCGTTGCACTCAGAAAAATTGACAAACGAGTCTTCAAGCTCTACGACTCAACAGCAACCGGCCAACATCGAGACACCATGGCGGGCAAAAACGCGCTCGCATCGCCTCGCGTTGTTATTCTCCTCGGAGTATTGGTTGCTATTTTCGGCACTATTTACTGGCGTAACGGCGCTAGTGCTTTCAGCAATCCGCTATCTGTGGGATCTCCTAAGCCCGTTGCGCCGGTTTCTCAAGCTCCTGTTTCTCAAGGTCCTGCTAAAGCTCCTAACGTGGCTTCTGATATTTTACCTAATAAGCAAGTTGTGCCACTTCCTAGCGTAACTTCTGATCCTTTTGGAAGTTATGAGATAGTCATTAAGGGAAGTATCACTAGTGAGACTCGCGGCACCATATTCGTTTTCGAGCTATCTAAAGGCGACCGCTCTTTTACTCAGACCAGTCGTGACATGCTCTCGGCCGGCTACGCCATTTTTCCACATGGCGGCTGCGTGGCTGAACTGCATTACCGTGGTGAGCAACGTACCGTTGCCTGTCTTGGCTCTTCGTCCAGCGGCGGTGGCGAGAAGTGGCTCGGTGCAGAGCGACGAGCCGCCGCCGCTGGACCCAATCCTTCATCCGTTCATTCGTCCACATCAACCCCAGGTACACAAACGCCAGCCTCGAAAGGCGCCAGTTTCACCGTGGTTTCTGACAGCAGCCGCACAGCGCGCACGATCAATTGATCAGCATAACGACGCAGGATGTGTATCCGTAGGTACGCATAATGTGTGGACGTTATGGTACTTGCGGCCAACGGCCAGAATCGATCACCGGGACGATTGCGCAGCCCCCCCGGTGTTCGATTTACCCATAACGTCAATTATGCGTGGCAACCCCTCTTCTGATCGCGTGTGAGGCTCTGAGACCCCCCTCAGGATCACTTCGCGCCATGATCACTCAGCTTTACCGCAACGGACCCATAACGCACAGCACAGTCGGTTGTCGGGTCCCGGAGGCAATTTCCTTGCAGCACTGCCTCTCCTGGGCGACTCCATCTTGCTGCAGCACCTGGTTCTGATTTGTCGCTTCGGCCTTGGCGATCGCAGGCCGGCAGGGTGGGGGTGCTGTTACACCCCCACTTTCATGCGGATCTCCGCAGTATTGCGGATTTCCTTTTTATTTTCCTTTTAGAATCAAGTGCCTATCTTCCACTTTGGCTTTCTTCTTGGTATATCTTTGGTAGTTACTTGACACCTACCTTTCTGTCGTGTAATTTCCGCTTAATTACTCAGTAACTACTAGGTGTGTTATGAATTCAGAGAATGACCGCATTGCTGATTTGCGGCAGCGTTCTGCTCGAATAGGTAATGATCGCTCAAGCTTAACCGCACACAAGCGTATTGAATCCATTGGTGATGATTTAGATACAACTCTTAATTTCAAGCTCAACTCTGGACTTAAAGCAGAGTTTGAAAAGATTTGTAAGCAGCACGATTCTAATGTTTCTCGCGAACTTAAACGTTACATGCGCGCTTCTGTTATTGCTGGAGAGCTTCTTTAATATTTCGGCAATTCTGCCGATTAAATGCAGATCAGGGGAGCGCCAACTCCCCTTATCTGCTCACCATCCTGATCGAGAGAGGATCAAAATGGCTAATATCTATTCTACAGAAACACCTACCTTTGCAGGGTTTGCTTCATTGCCTCATGCTCTGATTTCTGCCCTTCAAAATGAAAAAATATCATGTTCATTTTCTCCCTTCGTAGGTCTGGATCCTGCCGCTTTGCTCGGCAGGCACGTCTACGTCCAGCATGAGCAGGAATACTCATCTCAGCTTCTATCGTATGAGGCTGTCGTTATCGGCTTTCAAGTGGGGGCCGTAGGTTATGGCATAGAGTCTCAGTTGCTCCTTAGGGCTAAGGATGGCTCAGATGATGAATATGTTCCTGTGTCAGCACTTACGGTTCTTGCCGTATTTTCTTGATGGTTTTTTGTCGTTGCCATGACGCAGCTAATGGTCAAATTCAATCTAAATCCTCTGTCTTTTTCTTTTCTGAAGCCTCGTCGCCGCGACAAGCGGCTCGGTTCAGAGCGCGGAGCGGATACGAGGCAGACCATGCCGCTAAGTCTCCATAGGCGTATCCGTAGGTACGCATAATGTGTGGACGTTATGGTACTTGCGGCCAACGGCCAGAATCGA